>JAEYUE010000182.1 GCA_023433655.1 Pseudomonadota bacterium
CGGTCCTGCCGAAGGCTGGCTCAGCGCCTCCAGCGCGGCCAGCAGGCGGCGCTCGGCCTCCAGTTCGACGGCCTTGACCTGGGTGCGCACCGCCTCGCGGTCGTCGTCCTTGAGGTCGGGGTTGCGGCGCTTGAGCGAGCGGCGCAACGCCCGCAGCGGAACGATGGCGGCCTCCTGCCAGGCGCGGGCGATGTCGCAGGCGGCCTCCAGCGCATCGTCATCGACCGGGCGGCCGGTCCGGGCGGTCCACGCCGCCCAAAGCAACAGCGGCGGGCACTGACCGGCGGCGTCCTGCAAATGCAGGCAGGTCACGGCCACGCCCTCGGCCGACCACGCGCGGACCGACCAGTCCCACAGGCCGCTCACGCCTCGACCGGCCCCTTCAGTCCGCCCCAGCGGCGCACGCCCGACCACTCCAGACCGAACAGGTCCAGAGCCCGGCCCACGGACTGGTCGATCATCTCGTCGATGGAGGCGGGGCGCGCGTACAGGGCGGGCAGGGGCGGGGCAATGACGGCGCCCATCTCGGTCAGCGCGGTCATGGTGCGCAGGTGGCCCAGATGCAGCGGCGTCTCGCGCACCATCAGCACCAGCCGGCGACGCTCCTTCAGCACCACGTCGGCGGCGCGGGTCAGCAGGGTCGAGGTCACGCCGGTGGCGATCTCGCTCATGGTCCGCACCGAGCAGGGGGCGACGATCATGCCCATGGTCCGGAACGACCCGGACGCAATGGTGGCGCCGACATCGTTCAGCCGGTGCGTCACGTCGGCGCGGCCCGAGAGGTCGTCGGGCGAGAGGTCGGTCTCCTGAGACAGGGTCAGCAGGGCGGCGCGGGTGACGACCAGATGTGTCTCCACCCCGAGTTCGCGCAGCGCCTCCAGCGTCCGGACGCCGTAAGCCACGCCGGAGGCTCCGGAAATTCCGACGACCATGCGGGCCGGCGGCGGCGCCTCGGGGGTGCGTACGGCTGCGTTCACATCATCGGCCATTTTCAGGTCCAGGATCAGCGGCGCCGGCGGGCCGGCGCCTCACCGGAAAGTGATTCCACAGCCGGTCCAGCCGCGCGCTCAATCTAGTGGTCCCTTAGACATGGAGGCGCAAGCCATGACCATCGAAGCTCGTATCCGCGAACTGGGAAACCGTCACCGCAACCTGGATGAGACCATCCGTCGCGAGATGACCCACCCGGCGGCGGACCCGCTTCGCGTCAGGGAGCTCAAGCAGCAGAAGCTCCGGCTCAAGGAACAGATCACCAGTCTGGAGGCGCGGGTCCATTAGCCCCGTCTCCCGAACGAAAGGACGACGGCCCCGGAGAGCGATCTCCGGGGCCGTTTTTTCGTCAGTCTTTCTTGCCGAACACCGACTCGGCGGTCGGCTCGGCGCCGCGGCGCTCGCGGGCCTCGGGGACGAACTCAGGCTCGGCCTCCTCGGGCGCGGCCGCCTCGTCGGCGTCGGCGGGCTGCAGGGTCGCCCCGCCCTTCTTCGCGTCGTCCTTCGCCTTCTTCTCGGCGGCCTTGCGGACCAGTTCGTCCAGCGCCAGCTGGCCGACCAGACCCAGGGTCACAGGATCGACCGGCTTGATGTTGGCGCTGTTCCAGTGGGTCCGGTTGCGCACGCTCTCGATGGTCGACTTGGTGGTGCCCAGCAGCTTGGCGATCTGGGCGTCGGTCACCTCCGGGTGGTTGCGCACGAACCAGGCGATGGCGTCCGGACGGTCCTGGCGGCGCGACACCGGCGTGTACTTCGGCGCCGGCTTGGCCGACTTCAGCAGTTCGGCGTGGCGGCTGACGACGGCCTTCATTCGGTAATTGGCGTCGTTCTGGGCCCTGTCGAGCTCCTCGCGGGTCAGCTGGCCGTTGACCAGCGGATCGGCGCCTCGGATGTCGCGGGCCACGTCGCCGTCGGCGATGCCGCGCACTTCCAGCGGGTGCAGGCCGCAGAAGTCGGCGATCTGCTCGAAGGTGAGGGAGGTGTTGTCGACCAGCCAGACCGCGGTGGCCTTGGGCATCAGGATGTCGGTCATGAGCGTCTTGCTTCTGTTCTGGGGGCCGCCGCAGCGGGTTCCGGATACGACGGCGCCCGACCTTTCGGCCGGGCGCGTATGACGTCGATATAAGCCCATTCTCTCCAAAAGAAAACGAAACCCGACATCGCCATACAGCCAAGGTTCATCCGGCCTGTCGAACAGTGCGCACACAGACGCGTTGTGCGTCATGGAAAGCCTATGGGAGGGACCCATGCTGATCGAAACCCTTGCTGCCGTGACAATGCTCTCGGGCGGCCCTGCGCAGGAAGCCGCGCCCTATGCGCCTGGAGGCCAGGAGCGCGTGGCGCCCCGTGGCGACTACCGCGACAGCTGCAGCGGCGCCTACGTCAACCGCGGCCGGCTCTATGCCGACTGCCGGGACCGGCGCGGAAACATCCGCGGCACGTCCATCGAGCTGAACCGCTGCTCCGACTACGAAATCCGCAACGACAACGGCCTGCTGGTCTGCGGTCCCTTCCGGGGGACCTATGAAGACCGGGGCGGCGGCCGGCCGGACGACGACGGCGGCTGGGGCGGCGGACGCAACCAGATCACCGTCTATCGCGACGCCCTGTATCGCGGCGAGTCGACGACCTTCCGCGGGGCCATGCCGAACCTGCGCAACACCGGGTTCAACGACAACATCAGTTCGATGCGGTTCCGCGGAACCTGGGAGGCCTGCACCGACGCCTACTTCCGGGGAACCTGCCGGGTGTTCAGCGACGATGTCTGGAACCTGCAGCAGCACGGCATGAACGACCGCATCTCGTCGCTGCGTCCGGTCGGACGCGGCGGCCGGGGCGACCGCTGGTAGTCAGGCGATCAGCACCATCTTGCCGACATGGCCGCCCGCTTCCAGCCGGAGGTGGGCGGCCGCAGCCTGTTCCAGCGGGAAGGTCGCCTCGACTGGCGGCCGCACCAGTCCCGCCGCCACCCATGGCCAGGCGGTCGCCTCCACCGCCGCGATCAGCCGCGCCTTCTCGTCAGCAGGCCGGGCTCGCAGGGTCGAACCCGTCAGCACGATCCGCTTCATCATCAGCCGGCCGAGGTCGATCTCGGCCCGGCCGCCGGACTGGGTGGCGATGACCACCCATCGGCCGAACGGCTTCAACGCGGCCTGGTTGAGCGCCGCATAGTCGGCCCCGACCATGTCCAGCACCACGTCCGCGCCGCCGAAGGCCGAGATTTCCGCCTCGAGATTATCGGCGAGGGCGTCGAGGCTTAGGTCCGCTCCCAGGGCGGCGGCCGCTCGCGCCTTGCCGGAGCCGCGCGAGGTGGCGATGACCCGCGCGCTGGCGGCCCGGGCCATCTGGATCGCGGTCACGCCGATACCGCTGGTCGCGCCGTGTACGAGCAGGGTCTCGCCGGCCTTGAGGGCGCCGTCCTCGAACACATTGGCGAAGACCGTGCAGACCGTCTCGGGCAGGGCGGCGGCCTCGACGAAGCCGAGACCCGTCGGGATGGGAAGTGCGTGCCGGGCGTCGACGACGGCGTATTCGGCGTAGCCGCCTCCGCCCAGCAGGGCGCAGACCCGGTCACCGACCGTCCAGCGTTGGACGCCGTCGCCGACCTGGTCGACCTCGCCGGCTACTTCGAGGCCGAGGATGTCGGAAGCGCCGGGCGGCGGCGGGTAGCGGCCCTGACGCTGCAGCAGGTCCGGTCGGTTCACCCCGGCGGCGCGGACGCGGATGCGGATCTGACCGGGGCCGGCGGCGGGATCGGGGCGTTCGACCAGTCGCAGAGCCTGGGCAGGCCCCGATCCGCCGGTGATTTCGACAGCTCGCATCGTCGCCCGTCCTTGCATTCGTCCGTGTCCGGGCGTTCAGATAGCCGCCTGGCTGCGGCTTGGCCACGAAGGAGGCGGTATGTTCGAGGACCTGGAGCCCCGTCCGGCGCGGGGCGCGCCCCTGATCGCCCTGACGCGCGAGGACCTGGACGGCTATTCGGTCGAGGACCTGAAGGAGCGCATCGCTTCGCTGGAGGCCGAGATCGCGCGGTCGAAGGCGGCCATCGACGGCAAGTCGTCGCAGCGCAACGCCGCCGACGCCATGTTCAACTTCCGCTCCTGACCGTCGCCGGCTCAACCATTGGCATGGCCGTTGCACACGGTTCATGCGCCGCGCGAAACCGTGCCGGTCGTGTTACGGATGCGCCTTGCCCATGAGTCTGACCGAGTTGATGCCCAGCGACGATACCATTCCCACCGCCGGACGCGACCGCGCGGCCGTCGTCGACGACTTCGCCCGTTCGGAGCTGTTCGACCGCACCTTCCGCGAGGGGATGGAGCTGGTCGAGGAGACCGCCGCCTATCTGGACGGCGACGGGCGGCGGGAGTCCAAGCTGCTGTCGCGGTCCACCGCCCTGGCCTACGCCGGTGAGAGCATGAAGCTGACCACCCGGCTGATGCAGATCGCCTCCTGGCTGCTGGTCCAGCGGGCGGTGCGCGAGGGCGACATGACCGCGGCGGCGGCCTGCGAGCCACGCTACCGCCTGGCCGAGCGCAAGGTCGAGGCCGAGCCGACCCACCCCGAACTGCCCATCGCCCTGATCGAATATCTGGTCCGCACCGAGAAGCTGTACGACCGCGTCCTGCACCTGGACCGCCGCATGTACCTGGACGCGCCGGAGGAAGAGGCGGTCAATCCCGTGCAGAGCCAGCTGGACCGGCTGGCGGCGGCGTTCCGGCAGTGAGCCGCCGGCGGTGCTGGCTGATCGCGGTCGCCGGCGTGGTAGTGGTGCTGACCGTTCTGTCCGCTGTCGTGCTGATGAGCGAGCGATCGCTGGTGGTGATCCACAATCGCAGCAGCGGGCCGCTGAACCTGTCGGTCGAGACCACCAATCGTGGGCAGTTCACCTGGCAGGGTGAGTTGGGGCCCGGGGAGCGGGTCATTCGTGTCGCGCGCTTCTCCGACAACAGCTTCGTGGTCGTTTGCCGCGACGAGGCTGGCATCCATCGGACGCGGGGCGGCTACGTGACCAACGGGTTGGCGCAGAAGGTCGATATAGTGGCGAACGGCTGCGCCTCGGTGAGGATCGACATCGCTGTAGCGTAGCCCTATGGCCCGACGTCGTCGGCGTCGCGGCCGCGGCCGTCGTCGACCACCTTGGGCAGGCTGACGGCGATGCCGAGGGCCTCGGCCAGCTTGTCGTCGCGGCCGTAGACGTCCTCGCGGAAGGCGACGCGGCCCTGGCCATCGACGAAGGCGGTCCAGTACAGCAGGCGTACGGTGATCTCGCGGCCGGTCTGGATGCGTTTGGTCTCCCGGGTGTCCTGGGCCTCGTCGAACTGGGCCAGAAGGGCGGGGTCGGGCGACAGCAGCAGGCGCGCGAACTCGACCGCGTCCTGCACCCGGACGCAGCCGTGGCTGCGCTGGCGCATGGCCAGGTTGAAGGCCGACTTGGTCGGGGTGTCGTGCAGGAAGATGGCGTAGCTGTCGCGCAGCTCGAACTTCACATAGCCCAGCGCGGCCGTCGGGCCGGCGCGCTGGATGACCATGCCGTTCGAGATGTACATGTTATTGGCCGCCAGGTAGCCGGGGCCCTTGGGCAGGATCTCGTTGCGGGCGATCGAGGCCGGCACGTACCAGGGGGGATTGGCCACCACCGAGGCGAACTGCTTCTCGAGGCTGGG
>JAEYUE010000207.1 GCA_023433655.1 Pseudomonadota bacterium
AAGGGATGGGTGACCCCGCCGACGATCTGTCCCTGCTCATGCCCTTTACCGGCGATGATCACCACATCCCCGTCGCGCATCTGTTCGACGGCGGCGCGAATGGCGGCGCGGCGGTCGCCGATCTCAAGGGCGTCGGGGCAGCCTTCGCGCACCGCACGGCGGATCGCGGCCGGGTCTTCCGAGCGCGGATTGTCGTCGGTGACGATGGCCACGTCGGCCAGCCGGCCGGCGATCTCGCCCATCAGCGGCCGCTTGGCGCGATCGCGATCGCCGCCGGCCCCGAAGACCACGATCAGGCGGCCGGTCGCGTGCGGACGCAGCGCCTTCAGCACCGTCTCCAGCCCGTCCGGGGTGTGGGCGTAGTCGACATAGACCTCGCCGCGGCCGCCGCCGGGGATGCGCTGCAGCCGACCCTGGGCGCCGGTGATCTTCTCGAGGGCCGCCAGCACCCGCTCGGGCTTCTCGCCGGCGGCGATGCACAGGCCGGCGGCGACGAGGGCGTTCGAGGCCTGGAAGGCCCCGGCCAGCGGCAGCAGCACCTCGTGCAGGGTTCCGCGGACGTCCAGCGTCAGGCGCTGGCCCTCCGGCACGGCGCTGCGGGAGACCAGGGTCAGGTCCCGTCCCCGCTCGCCGACGCCCATGACGCCGAGGCCCGACATGATCGAGGCGGCGGCGAAGCTGGAATAGGCCTCGGAGTCGGCGTTGAGAACGGCCGTCCGGCCGCGCGGCAGCAGGGTGTCGAACAGGCGCAGCTTGGCGGCGCGGTAGGACTCCATGTCGCCGTGATAGTCGAGATGGTCCTGGGTCAGGTTGGTGAAGGCCGCGGCCTTCAGCGACACCCCGTCCAGCCGACGCTGGTCGATGCCGTGCGATGAGGCCTCCAGCGCCAGGTGGGTGACACCGTCGGCGGCCAGTTCGGCCAGCAGCCGGGCCGCGTCGGCGGCGTCGGGGCTGGTCAGGCCGGGTCCGGTCAAGGCCTGATTAACGTTACCCGCCTGCTTCAAAACCCCGAGCGTCCCCATGCTTGCGGCCGACAGCCCGAGCCCGGCCCAGATCTGGCGGCAGAAGGCCGCCACCGAGGTCTTGCCGTTGGTGCCGGTGACGGCCACGCAGGTCTTCGGCTGGGCCCCGTAGAAACTGCGCGCGGCGATGGCGTAGCTGCGACGCACGTCCCCCGAGGTGACCAGCACCGGGGCCAGGGCGGCGTCGGTGTCGGCCGGGGCCAGCACCGCAGCGGCGCCTTGGGACAGGGCCTGGGGGATGAAGGCGCGTCCGTCGGCGGCCGTGCCGGGCAGGGCCACGAACAGGCTGCCGGGGGCGACCTTGCGGCTGTCGGCGGTGACGCCGGTGATCACCGGATCGGCCGGCACGTCGCGGCGCAGCAGATCGGACAGCCGGATCGCGGGAGCGGCGCTCATCGTCCGTCGCCCTCCACGTCCTCGAAGGCCGGGATCTTCTCGCCGAGGGCGGTGCGATAGCGGTCGGCGCGGCGCTCGACGCCCAGGAAGGGGGCGATGCGGTCGGCGATGCGGCCCACGGCGGGAGCGGCGACAAAGCCGCCGGTGCGCGGATAGCTCCCCGGCTCGTCGATCAGGATCAGGATCGAATAGCGCCGGGCGTTGACCGGACCGTCGGCCGGGAAGACGGCGGCGAAGGTGCCGACGGCGTGGGTCGGGTCGTAACGCCCGTTGACCAGCTTGTTGGCCGAGCCGGTCTTGCCCCCGACGCGCAGGCCGGGCGCCTCGGCCCGACCGCCCGAGCCGCGCACCACATTGCGGCGCAGCAGGTCCAGAATGATCAGCGAGGTGTCGGGGCTGACCACCTGCCGGACCTCGGCGTTGGGGAGGCCGCCCTTGCGCAGGGTCAGCGGAATGAATTTGCCGCCGTTGGTCAGGGCGCCCATGGCCGCGCTCATCTGCAGCGGCGTGATCATGATGCCGTAGCCGAACGACAGCGACGCCAGGGTGGAGTCGTCCCACTTCGTCGGCCGCCGCGGCCGCGCCGACTCGTGAAGTTCGATCGGCGCGGCATCCAGCAGGCCCAGCCGCTTGAAGTAGTCCTGCATCACCGTCGGGCCCATCTCGACGGCCAGACGCGAGGTGCCAATGTTGGACGAGTGGAGGTAGACCTCCTCCAGCGTCAGGACCTGGTTGGTGGCGTGGAAGTCGGTGATGCGGCGGTTGCCGATCATGAAGGCTTCGGACGCGTCGAAACGGGTGTTCATGTCGGCCCGGCCGGTGTCGAGGCCGGCGGCGACGGTGAAGGTCTTGAACACTGAGCCCATCTCGTAGTGGGCGGAGGTGACGCGGTTCAACCGGTCGGTGGTCGGCCAGCTGGCCATGCCGAGGATTTCGCCGGTGTGGACGTCGGCGATGACGCCGACGGCCCCCTTGGCCTGGGTCTCGGCCACGGCGCGGGCCAGTTCGTTCTCCAGCACACCCTGGACACGCAGGTCGATCGACAGCGGGAAGCTCTCGCCGCGTGCGCCGGCCTCGCGGATCTCACGGTTGAAGGCCAGCTCGGCGCCGGTCAGGCCCTGCCCCCCGCTGTCGGTGACGCCCAGGACGTGCGTGGCCGAGTCGCCCAGCGGATAGACCCGCCGGTCCTCGGGCTCGAAGCTGACGCCGCCCAGCGCCAGCGCGTGGACGGCGGCCTTCTCGGCGGGGGTCAGGCCCGGCATGACGATCAGACGGCGCTCGCCCGACAGCACCCGGTTCAGCCGGCTCATCGACACCCTGGGCAGGGCCTGCTTGATGCGGCGGGCGGCGGCCTTGCGATCCCAGACCTCGGCCGGGTCGATGTACAGGCCGTAGTGGATGATGTTGCTGGCCAGCAGGGCGCCGTTCCGATCCACCACATCGGCGCGGGAGACCGCATTCGGATGGCTGGCCGATCCGACCCCGCCCTTCGGCGCGAGCAGGGCCGCGTTCACCGCACCGGCGGCCAGGCAGACGAAGACGGCGGCGAACAACGACAGGATGACGAAGATGCGGACCCGCGTGTCTTCCTCGGGCCGGGCGTCGGCGCGGGCGCGGCCGAACGAATGCTCGATCCGCCACATGGCTTCCGACACCCAGCGCCACGACGGCATGGACACGCCGCCCGCCGGGCGACCGGGGGCGGGACGGTTCCAGGCGTGCGGATCGTCGTGGACGCTCATCGGGCGTCCTCCGCAGGAGCTGCGGGCGGCGCCGCCGCAGGCGCTTCAGCCGGAACCGTCGGGGCGACGATGACCACCGGCTCCGGCTCGGGCACGGGCGCGAGGTCGGGCAGGCTGGCCACGGTCGCCTGGCGGTGAACGTCGACCGGGCCCAGACCGGCGCCCGCCGCCAGGACCTCCAGCCGGCCGGGCTGTTCGAGCCGCGCGACCTCGGCCCGCAGCAGGCGAACGCGTTGACCGTTCTGGGTGATCTGGCGTTCGAGGCTGGCGATGCGGGCGCTCTGGCTCGCCGCCGCCGCCTTGGCCAGGTAGACCGAGAAGATCATCGCCGCGACCAGCATCAGGCCGATGATCTCGATCCAGCGCACGCCGCGGACCTTCCAGTCGAACACCCGCTTGAGGGCCCGGGACGCGCTCATGCCGCGACCCTCCCCCAGGCCGGGGCGTCGGTGCGCACGGCGGCGCGCAGCCGCGCCGAGCGGGCGCGGGGATTGACGGCGCGCTCTTCCTCGCCGGCCTCGCGGGCGCCCTTGAAGCTGAGGACGAAGCTGGGCCGGCGTTGATCGACGGCGACCGGAGCGTGGCGCGAGCCGCCGGGCGCATTGCCGGTCCGCTCGGTCAGGAAGGCCTTGACGATGCGATCCTCGAGCGAATGGAAGGTGACCACCGCCAGCCTTCCGCCGGGGGACAGGGTCGCTTCCGCCGCCTCGAGCCCGGCGCGCAGCTCGCCCAGTTCGTCGTTGACGGCGATGCGCAGGGCCTGGAACACGCGGGTGGCCGGATGGATCGGCGCGCCGCGGCGGCCGCCCAGCGCCTTCTCCACCACCTCGGCGAGGTCGAGGGTGCGGGTGAACGGCTTCTCGACCCGGCGGCGCAGGATGGCGGTCGCGACCCGGCCCGACTGCCTCTCGTCGCCGTAGAGCTTGAAGATGTGGGCCAGCGGGCCGTGGTCCCAGGTGTTGACGATGTCGGCGGCCGTCTCGCCCTCGCCGGACATGCGCATGTCCAGCGGGCCGTCGCGCATGAAGGAGAAGCCGCGCGCGGCCTGGTCCAGCTGGATCGAGGACACGCCGATGTCGAAGACGACGCCGTCCAGCTTCGCCTCGCCACTGTCCGCGAAGGCCTCGGCCAGACCAGAGAAGGGGGTCCGGATCAGGCGGAAGCGACCGGGGAAGTCGTTGGCCACGGCGTCGGCGTGCGGCTGGACCGTCGGGTCGCGATCGAGCGCGATGACCGTGGCGCCGCTCGCCAGGATGGCGCGCGAATAACCGCCGGCACCGAAGGTGGCGTCGATGATCACGTCGCCGGGACGAGGGGCGAGGGCCTCCAGCACCTCGTCGAGCAGCACGGGGGCGTGGGGCGAGGTCATGCGCCCTCCCCGCCCGGGCGGCGGCCAGCCAGCAGGGCCTTGCGTCCGGCCTCGCCGCGCTCGCGCACGGCCTGACGGGCCAGCGCCCGGCGCTCGTCGCGGCGGGCGTTCCAGCGCGCGCGGTCCCAGATCTGGAAGCGCGAACCGAGGCCGACGATGACCACGTCCTCGCCGAGGCCGGCGTCCTGGCACAGATGTTCGGGCAGGGTGATGCGGCCGCCGCCGTCGTAGGAGAGCGGCCGCTGGCCGGCGTAGAAGGTCTCCTCGAGCGCCGTGCGCACGTCGTCGCCGAAGGGCAGCTCCTCGATCATGGCCACATACTCGGCCATCAGCTTGTCGCCGCCGGCCTCGAGGCAGTCGGACTCGATCGAGAAGAAGCAGAAGACGCCGTGCTCGGCGCCATTGTCGGCCGTGCGGAACTCCTGCGGGATCAGCAGGCGGCGCTTGCCGTCGAGTTGTTTCTCATAGGTCGAGAGAAACACGCCCTGCCCCAACTCGGACCCTTCGATCCGCCCCTCTGCGTCATGAGCGCATCCCCGCGCCCGCCGAACCCCAACCAGGCTTATGGGATAGCATGGGATGAAATGGGTCTCAATGGGATTAGTTGACGGAAGTTAACCTCCACCATAGGGCCGAATGCTGCGCGAAACAGAACATACACAGAACAACAACAAGTATAGACAGGCTGTGGACAACCACGCGCCGGCGCTCATGCAGCGAGGCGCCGCGCGGCGAGCGTTAGCGCGCAGAAGAGAGAGGAGTCAGACGGCCTGTAAGCCGGGTTCTGTTCCCGCCGGAGCGGGCGACGATCATTCCTCTGGACCGGCCATTGCTGACCGGTTCTCGCGACCTACCCGGACGCCTCGGGCGGTGAACCCTGCGAGCCGAAGCCCGCGCGGCGTCCCTATTCGGTCTTGCTCCAGGCGGGGCTTGCCATGCCGCCGACGTTGCCGCCGACGCGGTGGGCTCTTACCCCACCCTTTCACCCTT
>JAEYUE010000226.1 GCA_023433655.1 Pseudomonadota bacterium
GTTGCCCCGAAGCTGGCGCTTCGAGCGGGATTCAAAGTCGAATTCCTCGATCTGACGGCCCTCGACGATCGCGACGCGGGTCTCCTCCGCGTGGGCGGCGTCGATCAACATGGTCTTTGACATGGAATGGTTCTTTCTGGCGCGCCCGGCCCTCTCCGCGAAGGAGGCAGGCGGCTCGCCGAATGGGATGGGGGGCCGGGGCGTGCGCCGTCCCGTCGCCGCGGCGGGAGCCGGGGGCGAGGTCGGTCCGATCGGACCGGAAGGGAGCGCAGGCGGTGTGGCCCATGAAGGTTCAGTACGGTCCTGGGCCCTGACGCGCCGTCTATAGGGGCGTCCCGGACCCGGTCGTCGAATCGGCGGGCAGGCCCGGCCGGCTCTCGGATCGGTGAAAGTCACGCCGCGAGGAGGGCGCGTCCGGCCTGACGATGCAGGGGACGCGATCGTTCGCGAACCGCACAAGCATAGGGACGACCGGACCGAATGGGAAGCCGTGCGCGGCCTTAACCCGTTGGCGATCACGTTGCGGCATTATGGGACCCAAGAAGAAAGGTGGGTCTCCGTCGCATGCGCGGACTGTCGCGTCTGAATCCGTCCGTTTGGGGCGCTCGCGAGCGGTTGGTCGCCGCCGTGGGCCTGATCGTGTTCGCCATCGCCCTGCTGGCGGCGGGGCGCGGCCTCGCCTCCGGCGCGGCGGGGGAAATTCTGCGCGTCCGCTTCGGCGGCGATGCGGAGCGCACCCGGGTGGTGATCGACATGGACGCCTCCGCCCGCGGCCAGGTGATCCGGGCCGGGGACGACGGTCAGGTGGTCCTGAGCCTTGCGGGGGTCAGCCCGCCCGAGGGCCGCACCGGCCGCGGCCAGGGGCTGGTGCGCGACTTCCGCGTAGCCGGCGCCGGAGCCGCCGCACGCGTGGAGCTGGACCTTGCGAGCAGCGCCGAGATCGAGCGCCGCTTCCTGCTGCCGCCCGGCGACGGGATCGGCCACTACCGCTACGTCATCGATCTGAAGGCCACCGGGCGGGCCCCGGCGCGCCGGGCCGAGCGCCGGGCCGAGCCGCGGCCGGCGGAGAAGCCGCTGATCTACATCGACGCCGGCCACGGCGGCCGCGACCCCGGGGCGATGGGCGCGGACTCCCGCGAAAGCGCCGTCACCCTGGCGGCGGCCCAGGCCCTGAAGGCCGAGCTGGAGCGCACCGGCCGCTATCGCGTGCGCCTGACCCGCGATAGCGACGCCTATGTCGATCTCTACCGGCGGGTGGCCATCGCCCGCCAGGCCGACGCCGACCTGTTCATCAGCCTGCACGCCGACGCCGGGGCCGACCCCGCCACGCGCGGGGCCAGCGTCTACACCTTGTCGGAACAGGGCGCCGGCCGGGCGGTGCGCGAGTTCACCCGCGGCGAGAACTGGCAGCGCAGCCTGAACCTGCCGGGGCGCGACGCCTCGGTCGACCGCATCCTGCTGGACATGACCCAGAGGGCCACCCAGAACCGCTCGGCGCGGCTGGCGCGGACCCTGCTGGGGGAACTGGAGGGCGCCGACCACCCGCTGCTGCGGCGCAGCCATCGCGACGCCGGCCTGGCCGTGCTGTTGGCCCCGGACGTGCCGGCGGTGCTGCTGGAGATGGGCTTCATCACCAATCCCGAGGACGAGCGCCTGCTGACCGACGCCCGCGCCCGCCGGCGCATGATGCGCGCCGTGGCCGAGGGCATCGACCGCTATTTCCGCGAGCCGGAGGCCGGGCTGCAGATGGCCTCGGCCGGCGGGGCGGGTCAGCCCTGAGGACCGGTCGGCGCGGCGGATCGCGCTGCGGCGAGACAAAGGGACCGCCGACGTCTCCGCCGGCGGCCCAGTTTCGGGAGAAGATCTGCGTCGGGATTCAGGCGCCGTAATCGGGACGCCTGATGGTGGGCCCCAGACGGTCGATGACCTCCCGGGCCTCGAACACCCGGCCGTCGCCCGAGGGGCGCGGGCCGCGGGACATGACGATCTCCGCCGTGGCTTCCCAGTGCTCCACGGTGCGCATGTCGAGGCGCGAGGCCCAGAACGGGTCGCCGACCCACGGATCCCAGGTCCGCCAGCCGTACGGACGCCCGTAGTAGCGCCACGACGGCCGCCAGTAGGGGTAGGCGGAGCCGTACCAGGGGTCGTAGCGCTCCCGGACGATCTCCCGCTCGGTCTCGCGGTCGACCACCCGGAACCAGTCATAGCCCTGCTGCAGGGTCAGCTCGGCCGAGCGGTACAGGAGATAGCCCTCGACGGTGTCCCGGCTGGTGAAGGCGTCGCCGGCGAAGGTCACCCGGTAGCGGTCCTGGGAGAGCCGCACCTCGGAATAGCCTTCCGAACCATGGACTCCGGCCGGATGGTACGGACCGTAGGTCGCGCAGCCCGCGAGGGCCAGGGCGGCCGCGGCGCAGAGAACTGCGCCGAAGCCGCGTCGGGAGAGGGAGGCCCGAGGTGTCGTCTGCATCAATCGGGACGATCGGCTGCGAGGCTCTGGATCAAGCATGTGGGAACTCCCCGTCTGTGGCCGCTCGCTTGCGGTGTGGCTTCATTCTGCGGGCGGCGGCGGGGATCGCCTTGATCTGGATCATCGGGCCGGCGGCGGGCCAGGGCCTCCCGTTCCCGCCCGAATGGTCCTATCTCCCGTCCATGCGTCTGCGTGTCGTCGATCTGGAAACCACGGGTGGAGACCGGTCCGCCGAGATCATCGAGGTGGGGGTGGTCGACGTGACGCCGGACGGCGCGGGGGGATGGCGGGCGGCGCCGCCGGTGGCGCGGCTGTTCCGGCCGCGCGGGGAGATTTCGGTGCACGCCATGGCGGTGCATCACCTGACGCCCGAGGACTTCTGCGCCGACGATCCGCACTGCGACGAATACCGGCTGCGCGAGATTCTGATGGCCGAGCCGGCGGACGTCATGGTGGCCCACAGCGCGCGCTTCGAACGCGGCTTCATCGCCGATACGGCCACCGGCGGCCTGCCGTGGATCTGCACGGTCCGGGCCTCGAAGCAGGTCTGGCCGCAGGCGCCGGGGCATTCGAACCAGGTGCTGCGCTACTGGCGCGGGCTGAGGCTGGACCCGGCCCTGGCCAATCCGGCGCACCGGGCCGGGCCGGACGCCTGGGTGACGGCCCATATCCTGATCGACCTGTTGAAGGAGGCCAGCGTCGAGCAGATGCTGGAATGGACCCGCGAGCCGCGGCGGCTGGAGCGCATCCCCTTCGGCAAGCACCGGGGCCGGGCCTGGGCCGAGGCGCCGGAGGATTACCTGCGCTGGATGGCGGGGCAGGGCGAGATGGACGCCGATGTCGTGGCCGCGGCGCGACAGGAGCTCGAGCGGCGGGCCGGGGTTGCGGCGGCGCCCTAGCGGCGCGGCGCGACGCGGGCTAAACCAGCCGTCCGGGCGCGTCCTTTCGGAGTAGATGGTGAAGATTGCCGAACGCTGGTTCGTGATAGCGGGCGTCGGCCTGCTGGCCGCGATCGCGCTGGCGGGAATGGTGGTGGCGATCTACGCCGCCTGGCTGTTCCACGCCCTGCCGGACGCCTCGGAACTGGCCGATTACCGGCCCGCGACGGCCACGCGCGTCTACGCCGGCGACGGCACGCTGATTGGCGAGTTTTCGGACGAACGGCGCATCTATGTGTCGTACGAACAGATCCCCGAGCCGGTGGTGCAGGCCTTTCTGGCCGCGGAAGACCGCAACTTCTTCAGCCACGGCGGGGTCGACGTGACCGGCCTGGGCCGGGCCATGCTGAAGAACGTGTTCAACGCCGCGACCGGGCGGCGGCTGGAGGGCGGTTCGACCATCACCCAGCAGGTCGCCAAGAACGTGTTGCTGACCAACGAGACCAGCATCAACCGCAAGGTCAAGGAAGCCATCCTCGCCAACCGGCTGGAGGCGACCCTGACCAAGCCGCAGATCCTCGAACTGTATCTGAACGAGATCTACCTGGGCTACCGCTCGTACGGGGTGGCGGCCGCGGCCTACAACTATTTCGGCAAGTCGCTGGAGCAGCTGACGCCGGACGAGGCGGCCTATCTGGCGGCCCTGCCCAAGGGGCCGAACAACTATCATCCGAAGCGCTACCCCGAGGCGGCGAAGAACCGCCGCGACTGGGTGCTGGGCGAAATGGCCGAGAGCGGCTTCATCACCGAGCAGCAGCTGGCGACGGCCCTGGCCCGGCCGCTGGCGACCCAGGACGCGCCGCGCCGCGCCCAGTACGCGGACGCCGACTTCTTCGTCGAGGAGGCCCGCCGTCGGGCCATCCGCCAGTTCGGCGAGGAGGAGATCAATCGCGGCGGATACTATATGCGGACGACGCTGGACCCGGAGCTGCAGTCGGCGGCGCGGGACGCCCTGATGAAGGGGCTGGAGCGCTACGACCGGCGGCACGGCTGGCGCGGTCCGTGGGGCACGACCGACTTCGCCGATGGCTGGCAGGAGAAGGCGCTGGAGCAGACGCGGCCGCCGGAGCGGCGCGCCTGGCGCGCGGCGGCGGTGGAGAGCGTCTCGGGCAACAATGTGCGGGTGCGCACGGCGGCGGACGGCTCGACCGGGACGCTGCTGGGCGAGGACGCCGCCTGGGCCAACGCCAATCGTCCCCTGAAGCGCGGCGATCTGATCTTCGTCGAACGCAGCGGCGGCCAGTACGCCCTGAAGCAGGTGCCGGCGGTGAACGGGGCGCTGGTGGCGATCGAGCCGCACTCGGGCCGGGTGCTGGCCATGGTCGGCGGCTATTCCTACGCCCTGTCGAGCTTCAACCGCGCCACCCAGGCCGAACGGCAGCCCGGCTCGGCCTTCAAGCCGATCGTCTATGCGGCGGCGCTGGAGGGCGACTACACCCCCGCCTCGATCGTGCTGGACGCGCCGATCAGCTTCGCCGGCGGGCCCGGCGGAACGCGCTGGAGCCCCGAGAACTACAGCCGCGAGTACTACGGCCCGCAGACGCTGCGGCGCGGACTCGAGCTGTCGCGCAACGTGATGACCGTCCGCCTGGCCCAGGCCGTCGGCATGAACAACGTCGTCGACCTGGCGAAGAAGATGGGGGTGTCGGACAAGCTGCAGCCCAACCTGTCGGTGTCGCTGGGGGCAGGCGAGACCACGCCGTACCGGCTGACCGCCGCCTACGCCGCCTTCGTCAATGGCGGGCGCAAGGTCGATCCCTATCTGATCGAGGTCGTGCAGAACCGGAACGGGGAGACCATCTTCCGCGCCGACGACCGCGCCTGCCGCGGCTGCGACCGGCCGTTCAGCGGCCAGGAGTCGCCGCGGCTGGAGCCGCGCGGCGAGCAGGTCATCGATCCGATCACCGCCTACCAGATCAGCTCGATGCTGGAGGGCGTCGTGCAGCGCGGCACCGCCGCCAGCGCCCGCGGCCTCGGCCGGTGGGTCGGCGGCAAGACCGGCACCACCAATGAGTACCGCTCGGCGTGGTTCGTCGGCTTCTCGTCGGACATCGTCGTCGGCGTGTTCATCGGCTTCGACGACAACCGGCCGCTGGGCTCGGGCGAGACCGGGGCGACCGGCCCGGTGCCGGTGTTCAACGATTTCATGCAGGTGGCGCTGAGGAAGCGGCCGGCCCGGCCCTTCGTGCGGCCCAGAAACGCCGTGTTCCGCACCGTCAACGGCATCGAGGAGGCCTTCCGCCCCGGCACCGAGCGCCGCCGCGAGGAGGAGGCCCCGCGGCCGCAGGTCCCGACGGGGCCGCAGAACTACAACGACATCCTGCGCCGCGAGCGCGAGGAGGCGGCCGGCCTGACGCCGACCACTCCGACCGCCCCGCCGCCGACGACCCCGCCGCCGGCCAAGAAGGAGCCGGCGGAGGATCTGAGCGGGCTTTATTAGAGGCAGCAGGCAGCAGGCAACAGGGACGACGGTGCACCGGGCGCTGCTGCCTTCATGCATCCGCGGCTGTTCCGGGCCCGACTCGCCCCTGCCGCCTGTTGCCTGTTGCCTGCTGCCCGTCTCTTCCCCTATGTCCGCGCCTCACCTTTTGATCGCCGGAGAATGCGATGAGACCGGATGTCGAGGCCGCCAAGGCCGACATCGAGCAGTCCGCGGGACTGCTCAGGAGGCGACTTTGACTGGGATGTCGCGCTAAGACGTCTCCACGAGCTGGACGCCCGTTCCGAGGACCCCACGCTGTGGGACAAGCCCGCCGAGGCTCAGGCCCTGATGCGGGAGCGCCAGCAGCTGGCCGACCGGATCAATGCGGTCAAGGCGATCGAGAGCGACCTGTCGGACGCCGTCGAATACGCCGAGATGGCCGACGCCGAGGGGGATGAGGCCTCGCTGGACGACGCCCGCGCCCAGCTGAAGGAGATCAAGGCCCGCGCCGCCAAGGCCGAGCTGGAAGCCCTGCTGTCGGGCGAGGCCGACGGCAACGACGCCTATGT
>JAEYUE010000240.1 GCA_023433655.1 Pseudomonadota bacterium
CCAGTTGACCCAGGAGCCCAGCACATTGCCCAGGGTAGCTACCAGCAGCAAGGCCCAGAGCGGATGCTGGCCGGCCAGCAGGAGGGCGACCAGCACGGCTTCGGACTGCAGCGGCAGCAGCGTCGCCGCGCCGAAGGCAGAAAGAAACAGTGCCGGATAGGCGGACAGACTCAGCATGACAGGAGCGCGCCGGCCGCAGGGCCGGCGGGGGTCAGGACTGCGATTCCTGGCCGCTGTTGGCCATGATCTCTTCCAGGCTCAGGCCGGTCAGGCCGTGAATGGTCTTCCACAGGTAGTAGAAGATGGCCATCAGCATGATCATCGAGGGAATGGCGATCATCGGGTAGCTGAGCAGGGTCATGCGTCCCAGCTCGTCGTTGAACGCCTCGGTACCGGCCGGGCTGACCACAATCCACTTGGCCAACACATAGTTCATGAATGACGAGAAGAAGAAGGTGCCGCTGAGCCAGTAGGTGGCGCGCATCAGGCGCGTCTCGAAGTGCTCGACATGGCCGCCTTGCTCCAGACGGTCGTGGATCTTGTCGATATTGAGCACGGTCTTGTTGAACAGCAGAGTGCGGATCAGTGGGTAGCGGGTGCGCGTCGACACCAGCACGGCGATGCCGATCAGGCCGGGGATCAGCGCTTCCTTGACCGCCAGCCACTGGGTGTCGAGCTTGAGCAGGCCGATCCCGCCGGTCAGCGCGACGCTGATCAGGCCGAGCAGGGCGATGAAGTTGAATTTGCGGTACTTGATCAGCTCGAACGCGCCCCAGCCCAGCGGGAACGCCAGGGCCAGGATCAGTGCGCCATCGGCGCCGAGGCGGTGCTCGCCACTGAGCTTCATCAGGATGAACGAGGGAATCAGGATGCTGATGGCCAGGTCGATCAGCGGGCGGGGCTTGTGCGTCGGGGTACGGCTGTCAGTAGTGGCGGTCATGGTAGCTGGAGTCTGCGTAGGAAGGCCGATGATCGCCTGCCCGGCGCGCCAGGGCTAGCCCGACCGTCGGTTTTGAATGTGAAAAAGTATGAGTCGACAGCTTGCCGACAGGCGTCGCAGTGCGGCATGGCGATGCTAAAGTGATGGCAGGGTCTGGGAGTTGAACATGCCAAGAATCATCCCTTCCATTTGCCTGTTGCTGACGGCTCTTTCCCTGACGTCGGCGCCTGCCTGGGCGCGTGACTGCATCGGTATGGTGCCGGCCGGCATGTCGGCGTTCTGGAGCGAACTGGAGGCCGGCGCGAGACGCACCGCTGACGATCTGCAATTGGAACTCTATACGCGCGGCCCGACCCAGGAGGGCAGCGTCGAGGTGCAGTTGCAATTGATAGATCGCGTACTGGCACAGGGTTGCAGAGCGCTGATCATCGCTCCGGCTGGCGATGCTATCGATACTCGGGTCACGGCCTTGCGCGCCGAAGGCATCCCCACTGTCTATGTCGATCGCGACGTTGCGGGGGACGGCGCTTATGCGTTGGTGGCGACTGACAACTTCCTCGCCGGTCAGTTGGCCGGGCAACAACTGGCCGAGCGTCTCGGGCGAGGTGGCAGAGTTGGGATGTTGCGTTTGCGACCAGGGCTGCAATCGACCGAGGAGCGTGAGCGCGGCTTTCTGCTGGCGGCGCAGGCGACTGGGTTGCAGGTGGTGTTCGATACCTACCTGGGGGATGACCGCCAGCGCATCGCCGAGGCCCTGAGCCAGCAGTTGCCCAAGCTCGACGGCCTGTTCAGTCCCAATGGCACCAGCAGTCGGGCAACCCTCGCTGCGCTGCGCCAACTGGGCAAGGCCGGTACGCTGGACTTCGTCGGCTTCGACGGTGGCGACCTGCTGTTCGATGCCGTGCGCGAGGGAGAGATTCATGCCCTGTTGCTCCAGCAGCCGCAGGCCATGGGGGATCATGCGGTGCGACTGGTGCATCGGGCCCTGAGTGGCGAACGCGCCATTTCGCGCCTGCAACTGCTGCTTGAACCGCGTGTAGTGACCGCCAGGGATTTGGCTGAAATGACAGCCCCGCAATAGCCTTGGTGATGGGCCTGGTGCGGGGTTATGATCCTTGTTCTGGCCGTCCTGAATTCGCTGTAGGGCGCGCTCTAGACGGTGGCGTGTGATGAATCTGAAGTGCCCGGTAGCCGTTCTGTTGTTGTTTTGCGGCCTCTGCGCCCATGTGGCGGCTGCCGATTTGCGGCTGTATACCGAAGACTATCGACCCTTCAGCTATCTCGAGAATGGCAAACCGAGTGGCATGGCTGTGGCCGTGGTCGAGGAGCTGATCCGCCGCACCGGCGAGACGGCGCATATCGAACTGGTGCCCTGGACACGCGGCTATCACCAGGCTCGCCATCAGGCCGACACGGCATTGTTCTCCACCGTACGTACGGCGCAGCGCGAAGCCGAGTTTCAGTGGGTCGGACCGATCGCGCGCGGCTATACGCGTTTCTACACGCACAAGGATGCTGGGCTTCGAGTCGCCAGCCTCGAAGACGTCCGGCGCCTCGGCACCCTGGCGATTCCCAAACAGTGGTACAGCTACGAACTGTTGCGCGAACAGAGCCTGGATAACCTGTATGGCGTGTCGACGCCTCAGGACATGCTGCGCATGTTTCGTCATCGCCGGGTCAAGCTGCTGCTGGCCAACAACCTGACCCTCGACGGCATGCTCGCCGAGCAGGGCATGAATGCCGGGCAGCTGCAGGAGCAGTTCGACCTGATGCCCAACGACTCCTATATCGCCTTTTCCCTGAAGACGGATCCGGCGCTGGTGGCACGTTGGCAACAGGCGCTGCAGCAGATGCGCCACGACGGCAGCCTGGAGCGGATCTACCGCCACTGGTTCCCCGCGGCCGATGAGCGCACCCTGGTCGACTTGCTGCGCAGCGAGTGAAGCGGCTGCACGGGGCGCCCCGGCTTGCTAGGCTGCAAGCGGGAGGGGCGATGATGGCCAAGTGTATTGATCGATGGCTATGTG
>JAEYUE010000292.1 GCA_023433655.1 Pseudomonadota bacterium
GGATGGAAGGTGTCGACCTCCACGCCCAGCGGCTGGATGACGATGTCCCGGATGCCGGCCTCCTCCAGCCGGCGGGCGATGTAACGGCTGGGCGAGATGACCCGGTCGAACTGGCCGAACAGCCGGGCCCAGCGCTTTTCGACCGGCTTCTTGGCCCATTCGCCGAAATGCAGGGCGGCCAGGCCGGCCGGGTCCGAATGGCAGAAGCCGACCACGGGGCAGCCGGCGCGCTGGCCCGCCTCGAGCGCTCCCTGTCCCGGAGTATAGGGGTCGCCGGCCTCGATCAGGGACGGATTCAGGGAGGCGACCCAGGCGGCCCAGCGGCGCACCGAGGTGGGCCAGCGATAGCCGTCGCCGAACGGCAGCTTGGTGGCGTGCAGATGCACGATGCCCTCGTCGTCCGCCCTGTGATGCGGGCCGGGCACGACCAGGGTGTGGGCGACGCCCGGCCGGTTGGCCTCGAGCCAGGCCTTCTTGGACAGCAGATAGCGTTTCACCCCGCCCGACTTGGGCGCATACAGCATGGTGGTGTCGACGAAGCGGGTGCGGGCGTCCTCGGCCGCGGCCTTGGTGGCCTTCAGGGTCGCCGAGACCTCCTCGTCCCAGCCCGGGATCAGGCGCAGTTCGCCCTCCTGGACCTCCAGTCCCGCCAGGTTCATCAGTTCCTTCTCCGCGGCGCTGATCCCGAGGGGGCCAACGCGCCTGGCCCGCTTCTGGATGCGGCGCGCCTTGCGAAGCTTGGACATGTGGGACTTGACCATCCGCGCGCCCTAGCGCCCGCGACGGCGAAGCTCAAGCATCATCCGACGGAGGATCGTCCTCGCCGGGCGCGACCCCTCGCCGCGCCAGGGCCTCGCGCAGCAGGGTCTCCACCTGGGCGTTGACCGAGCGCAGCTCGGCGGCGGCCAATCGCTCGACCGCCGCCATCACGCCCGGAGACGCCCGCATCAGGAAGGCCTTCCTGGCTCGAGCCATGTCAGCCGTACAGAGTGCCGGTGTTGACCACAGGCTGGGCCTCGCGGTCCGCGCACAGAACGACCAGCAGGTTTGAGACCATCGCCGCCTTGCGATCCTCGTCCAGCTCGACCACGCCGCGGTCGCCGAGATCCGTCAGGGCGTTTTCGACCATTCCGACGGCGCCCTTCACGATCAGGCGGCGGGCGGCGAGGACGGCCTCGGCCTGCTGGCGCTTCAGCATGGCGCTGGCGATCTCGGGGGCGTAGGCGAGATGGGCCAGGCGAGCCTCGTCGACCACCACGCCGGCCACCTTGACGCGGCCGACCAGCTCCTCGCGCAGCTTGGCCGCCACGTCCTCGGCGTCGGCGCGCAGGGTCAGTTCGTGCTCCTCGCCGTGATCGTAGGCGTAGTGCGAGGCGAGGTCCCGCAGACCGGTGTCGACCTGGATGTTCACGAAGGCCTGGTAGTCGTCGACGTCGAACAGGGCCTGGGCCGAGTCCTCGACCCGCCAGACGACGTTGGCCGCGATCTCGATCGGATTGCCGCGCTTGTCGTTCACCTTGAGCTTGTCCGAGGTCAGATTGCGGACCCGCAGGCTGATCTTCTTGCGGCTGTACCAGGGCAGGACCCAGCGCAGGCCGGTCCTGCGGTCGGTGCCGCGGTAGTCGCCGAACAGCAGGATGGCCATGCCCTCGTTGGGCTGCAGGGCGTAGAGGCCGCAGACCACCAGCAGGCCGAGGACGCCGGCGACGACGCCGCCGACGAGCAGCAGGACGTTGTCCGGATCCTGCGCGATGGCCACCGGGCCGCCGATCAGCAGCAGAAGGCCCAGCAGAAGCATGAGAATGCCGTTAACGGTCGAGGCCGGCCGCTCGGCGGATCTGGCGTGGGTAGTGGTCATCGGTCCCTCCTGAATCGATATGAAACTGATATCACATCGATCGCATCGACGACAATAGCCACGCTCGCCGTCGAGCCGCCCATCACGCCTTCGGCCTTGCATTCGCCTCAAATTCGAGAAACTTGAGGCAGGCTGGCGCGGTCCCTGTTAGAGGATCGCCTGCGTCTCTGCGCGTGTCGTCCACAGGGGTTCTTCTGAATGCGTATTCTGCTCGCGACCGCGGTGGCGATCGCTCCTCTGATGGCGGCGTCCGGCGCCATGGCCGAGGTGGTGATCTCGACAGCGCGCACGACGCCGATCACGACGGCGAATGCGACGGGCAGCGGGCCTGACAGCATCCGGCTGCAGAGCGGCGGGTCGATCGCCATCAACAGCGGCGTGGCCGTGAGGGTGAATTCCAGCCACAACTTCACCATGGACGGCGGAGTGATCACGATCGACAACGCGCCCCCCGGCGCGACCGGCGTCCTGATCGAGGGCGGCAACACCGCCGACATCAGCATCACCGGCTCGATCGCCCTCCTGGACGACATCCTCACCGATACTGACACCGACACGGACAACGACGGCGACATCGACGGCGCGTTCGCGCATGGCTCCGACCGCTACGGCGTCCGGCTCACCGGAGCCGATGCCCTGACCGGCGACATCAAGGTCAACTCCGGCGCCCAGATCGCTGTCGACGGCAACAACTCGTACGGCATTTCCCTTGAGTCCGCCCTCGACGGAACCTTCGACATGTTCGGGACCGTCAAGGTGGTCGGCGACGACAGCTACGGCGTCCGGGTCACTGGCGACGTCACCGGCGACATCCGCACCGGGGGCGAAATCTCGGTGCGCGGCCCGAACTCCACGGCCTTCTCGGTCGAGGGCGACGTCGACGGCGCCATGGTCATCCACTCGAACATCAGCGCGTCCGGCTATCGCTATACGACCCGGCCGGCCGAGCGGCCTGACGGCTACGAGGAGACCTCTGAGAATGACGAGGGAATCCTGTTCCTCGACGAGCTGGATCCTGACGACCTGATGCAGGGCGGGCCGGCCGTGAGCATTCAGGGCAATGTGGCCGGCGGCGTTGTGCTGGATCGCGGCCCGACATATTCCGCGGCCGGCATCGACGGCGACGACGACGGCGACGGAGTCAAGAACGGCGACGAGGACGACGACGGCGACGGCACCCCGAACCGCACGGACACCGACCGCGACGGCGACGGCCTGATCGACACGACCGAAAGCACGGCGATGGTCAACGTCTACGGCTCGGCGCCGGCGATCCAGATCGGCTCGGACAGCCAGTCGATCGCACTCGGCGCCGTCGGTACGGGCGATTCGGCCTACGGCTTCATCAACCGCGGCAACGTCACGGCCCAGGGCGTCTACGACGAGGTCGCGGCCAACGGCATCGTCATCGGCGGCAATCCCGGTCGAACCGTCGATATCGCCGGCGGCGTCCGCAACGAGGGCACCATCGTCAGCCTGTCGTTCGACGCGGACTCGACGGCGCTGCGGCTCGGCGAGGGCGCGATCGCCCCGACTCTCTACAACTCCGGTTCGATCACGGCAGGCTCGAGCAGCGAGCTGGACACCGAGAACCACGCCATCCGCATCGATGCCGGCGCGACGGTCGACACCCTGGTCAACACCGGCACGATCCTGGCCAGCTCGGGCGGCGGCACGGCTGACACCTACGCCATCCGGGATCTCAGCGGCACGCTGACCTCGATCACCAACAATCGCAGCATCCAGGCTACGTTGAACGCGAATGCGGACAACGATCCGATCACGGGCTCGACCGTGGCCA
>JAEYUE010000260.1 GCA_023433655.1 Pseudomonadota bacterium
GCCGCCGGCCGACTTTCGCCAGATCGGCGGCTGGGAGCTGACCGTGCTGCTGACCGAGCTGAAGCACGACCTGAACCTGTACCTGGCCTCGACCGATCCGGCGCAGGTGAAGACCCGGACGCTGGCCGACGTCATCGCCTTCAACGCCGCCGAACCGCGCGAACTGGAGCTGTTCGGACAGGACCTGTTCGAACGGGCCGAGGCGACCGGCGGCCTGACCGACCCGGCCTATGTCGAGGCGCGGGAACGGTCATTCCGCGCGGCCGGGCCGGAGGGGATCGACCGGATGATGGCGGAGCACGGGGTGATCGCCCTGACCGCGCCGACGACCTCGCGCGCCGGGACCAACGATCCGGACGACGACGACCGCTCGCAGGGCTCGGCCAGCCGGTTGGCGGCGGTGGCGGGCTATCCGCACCTGACCGTGCCGATGGGCTTCGACCGGGGCATGCCGGTGGGCATCAGCTTCATCGGCGGCAAGTGGGACGACGCCAAGGTGCTGTCGCTGGGGTATGCGTTCGAACAGCGGACGCGGGCGCGGCGGGCGCCGCCGCCGCAGACCATTCACTGAGGGGACGGGCATGCGCTTCAACAGGATCGGGCTGACGGCTCTCGCGACAGCGGGCGCTCTGACGCTGGGCGGCTGCATCAGCGTCGAGGTGAGCTCATCGCGAAGCGACGACTTCGTTGAAGGCGTCTATGCGGGCGTGGCCCGCGACCATCCGGCGTCGATCGATGCGCTGGAGGCTTGCGAGGGATTGCCTGATCCGGCGCTGGAGTCCTGCCTCCGGGACAGGGCGAGCACCAACGCGGTGATCCTGTGGTCGGGGGCGACGGGCTCCGATTGGTCACCGTCCGTCGGCATCGCCGGCATGCCGATCCTGATCAAGGACAATATCGAGACGGCCGATATGCCGACCACGGCCGGCTCGCTGGCTCTGGTCGACAATGCGCCGGGGCGGGACGCGCCGCTGGTGGCGCGGCTGAGGGAGGCCGGGGCGGTGATCCTCGGCAAGACCAATCTGTCGGAGTGGGCCAACATCCGCTCGACGAACTCGACTAGCGGCTGGAGCGCGGTGGGCGGGCTGACGCGCAATCCTCATGCGCTGGACCGCAACGCCTGCGGCTCGTCTTCGGGCAGCGGGGCGGCGGTGGCGGCGGGGCTGGCCCCGGCGGCGATCGGGACGGAGACCGACGGCTCGATCACCTGCCCGGCGGCGATCAACGGCATCGTCGGCTTCAAGCCGACCGTGGGGCTGGTGTCGCGGACGCACATCGTGCCAATCAGCCATTCGCAGGACACGGCCGGGCCGATGACGCGGACGGTCGAGGATGCGGCCATCGTGCTGTCGGCCATCGCGGGGACCGACCCGTTGGACGCCGCCACGGCCGAGGCGGACGCGCGCAAGGTCGACTATCGTGCGGCGCTGGACGCCGGCTCGCTGAACGGCGCGCGGATCGGGGTGATGCGCTTCCTGACCGGCTATTCGGCGAATACCGACGCGGTGTTCGAGGACAACCTGCGGCGGATGCGCGAGGCCGGGGCCGTGCTGGTCGACATCACCGAGGGGCCGGACGAGGACGTCATGGGCACGGCGGAACTCGCCGTTCTGCTGTACGAGCTGAAGGCCGACCTGAACGCCTATCTGGCCTCGACCGACCCGGCGCAGGTGCCGACCCGCACCCTGGCCGACGTCATCGCCTTCAACGAGCGGACGCCGCGCGAAATGGCCCTGTTCGGCCAGGAGCTGTTTCTCCAGGCGGAGACCAAGGGCGGGCTGGACGATCCCGCCTATGTCGAGGCGCGGGCGACCTCGCTGCGGCTGGCCGGCGAGGAGGGAATCGACCGGCTGATGCGCGAGCATGACGTGGTCGCCCTGATCGCCCCGACGACCGGCCCGGCGTGGACGACCGACGTGATCAACGGCGACCACTACGCCGGCTCGGCCAGCTCCATGCCGGCCATCGCCGGCTATCCGCACCTGACGGTGCCGATGGGCTTCGTCGACGGCCTGCCGGTCGGGATGAGCTTCATCGCCGGGAAGTGGGAGGACGCGAAGGTGCTGTCGCTGGGCTACGCCTTCGAGCAGCTGACCCAGGCGCTGCGGCCGCCGGTGTTCCGGCGGACGGTGGAGGACATCGATCAACTGACGCCGCTTCTGGCCCCGGTCGGGACGGCGCGCTGACCGGGACAATGCGGCCGGGACATCGAGGACACCCCAGCCGCGACATGGGCGACATCAACCGGGACTCAGTGGACAACCTGGACATGCGGGCCGACGGCCCGGAAGCGGGTGCAACCTCCACCCGGGGAGCGGATTAGGTCGCCGATGGAAAAGCTCTTTCTGCAGTTCGCCAATCACACCGCCCGGGTCGCGGGCAAACCGTGGACCTTCCTGCTGTGCGTGCTGATCGTTGTCGTCTGGGCGGTGACGGGGCCGATCTTCAACTACAGTTCGGACTGGCAGCTGGTCATCAACACCGGCACGACCATCATCACCTTCCTGATGGTGTTCCTGATCCAGAACACCCAGAACCGCGACGGCGCGGCGATCCAGGCCAAGCTGGACGAACTGATCCACGCAGTCAGCAAGGCGGACGAACGGTTCGTCGGCATCGAGCGGCTGAGCGAGAAGGAGCTGGACGCCATCCTGGCCGAGGTCGAGGCGCGCGCGGCGCGCATCCGGACAAAGGGGCGCCCCGTGGTGGCGACCCGGGCGCAGGACGAGCGGGCCGAGAAACAGGCCGCGGGTCGCAAGTCGGCCGGCGCGACGCGACGCAAGACCGGCGCCTCCGCTTGAGCAGCCTCATCGCCAACGTCGTCGGCTCGGCCGCCGCCCTGTGCTCGATCACCAGTTTCGCGCCGCAGATGATCAAGATCTGGAAGACGCGGGACGCCTCGTCGGTGTCGCTGCGCACCTACGCCCTGACCGTCACCTGCTTCATTCTCTGGACCATCTACGGGGTGATGACCGAGGCCTGGCCGATCACCATCGCCAACGCCTGCGCCCTGCTGATGTCGGCGGGGGTGCTGACGATGAAGTGGCGGTTCCGGGACGGCGATCCGGAGGAAGCTACAGACGGTCGCGGATCGCCTCGATGATCCGCTCACAGGCCTGTTCCGGCGTCAGGGCGGCGGCGTCGATGCGGATGTCGGGGCGCTCCGGCCGCTCATAGGGGCTGTCGATGCCGGTGAAATTGCGCAGCTGGCCGGTGCGGGCCTTGCGGTAGAGACCCTTGATGTCCCGGCCCTCGACGACCTCGAGCGGGGCGTCGACAAAGATCTCGACGAACTCGCCCGGAGCCATGCGCTCGCGGGCCATGCGGCGCTCGGCGGCGAAGGGCGAGATGGCCGAGACCAGGACGATCAGACCGGCGTCAGCCATAAGCCGCGCGACCTCGATGATGCGGCGGATGTTCTCGACCCGGTCGGCGTCGGTGAAGCCGAGGTCCTGGTTGAGGCCATGGCGGACGTTGTCGCCGTCCAGCAGGAAGGTGTGCCGGCCCTCGGCGAACAGTCGCTTGTCGACGAGGTTGGCGATGGTCGACTTGCCGGCCCCGGACAGGCCGGTGAACCACAGCACCAGCGGCTTCTGATGTTTCAGGGCGGCGCGCTCGGCCCTGCCCACGTCGAGCGTCTGCCACTGGACGTTGGCCGAGCGGCGAAGGGCGAAGCGGATCAGGCCGGCGCCGACGGTCTCGTTGGTCTGCCGATCGATCAGGATCAGGCCGCCGAGGTCGCGGCTGTCGGCGTAGGGCTCGAAGGTCAGGGGCGCATCGAGGTGGAGGTGGCAGACGGCGATATCGTTGAGCTCGAGCGTGCGGGCGGCCAGCGGCTCCAGCGTCTCGACATTGACCTTGTGCCGGATGTCGGTGACCTGGCCGGTGACCGTGGCGGTCCCCAGCCGGACGGCGTAGGTGCGGCCGGGCAGCAGGGGGGCGTCGGCCATCCAGACGAGGTCGATCTCGAACTGGTCGGCGACCGGCGGCGGGGCGTCGGCGGCGGCCAGCACGTCGCCGCGCGAGATGTCGAGGTGGTCCGTGAGCGTCAGGGTGACCGACTGGCCGGGACCGGCCTCCGGCAGGTCGCCGTCGAGGGTGACGATGCGCTCGACGGTGGTGGTGCGGCCGGACGGCAGGACGGCGAGGCGGTCGCCGGGACGGACCACGCCGTCGGCGACGCGGCCGGCGTAGCCGCGGAAGTCGGCGTCGGGGCGGTTGATCCACTGCACCGGCAGGCGGAAGGGGCGGGGCGCGGCCTCGGCCGGATCAGCGGCCTCGAGCCAGCCGAGCAGGGTCGGGCCGTCGTGCCACGGGGCCTCGTCCGCCCGACGGATGACATTGGCGCCGGTCAGACCCGAGACCGGGATGACGGTGATGTCGGGCAGGCCCAGCTCGGCGGCGAGGGCGCGGGCGTCGGCGGCGATCTCGTCGAACAGCTCGCGTGACCAGCCGACCAGATCCATCTTGTTGACCGCCAGCAGCACCCGGCGCACGCCCATCAGGCCGACGATGTAGGCGTGGCGGCGGGTCTGGGGCAACAGGCCCTTGCGGGCGTCGACCAGCAGCACGGCGAGGTCGGCGGTCGAGGCCGCGGTGACCATGTTGCGGGTGTACTGCGGGTGGCCGGGCGTGTCGGCGAGGATGAAGCGGCGACCGGCGGTCTCGAAATGGCGGTAGGCCACGTCGATGGTGATGCCCTGCTCGCGTTCGGCGTCGAGGCCGTCGAACAGGCGCGAGACGTCGACCTCGCCCGAGGGAGTGCGCAGGGCGGCGAGCTGGTCCTCGGGCACGGCGCCGGCGTCGTGGAGCAGGCGGCCGATCAGGGTCGACTTGCCGTCGTCGACAGAGCCGCAGGTGATCAGGCGGACGAGCTCGCGGGCCATCAGAAATAGCCCTCGCGCTTCTTGATCTCCATCGAGGCGGCCGGGTCCTGGTCGATGGCGCGGCCCTGGCGCTCGGAGAGACGGGAGGCGGCCATTTCGGCGAGGACGGCGTCGAGGTCGGCGGCGTCGCTGTCGACCGCCCCGGTCAGGGGCCAGCAGCCGAGGGTGCGGAAGCGCACGCGCCGGGTCTGCACGGACTCGCCGGCCCGCAGGGCCATGCGGTCGTCGTCGACCATGATCAGGGCCCCGTCGCGCTCGACGACCGGTCGGTCGGCGGCAAAGTAGAGGGAGACGACCTCGATGCGCTCGCGGGCGACGTAGCGCCACACGTCCATCTCGGTCCAGTTGGAGAGGGGAAAGACGCGGACGGACTCGCCCTTGTGGACGCGGGCGTTGTAGAGCCGCCAGAGCTCCGGCCGCTGCTGCTTGAGATCCCACTGATGGGTGCGGCTGCGGAAGGAGAAGATGCGTTCCTTGGCGCGGCTCTTCTCCTCGTCGCGACGGGCGCCGCCGAAGGCCGCGTCGAAGCCGCCCTGCTCCAGCGCCTGCTTCAGGCCCTGGGTCTTCCAGAGGTCGGTATGGACGGTGGGGCCGTGGTCGAAGGGGTTGATCCCGCGCGCCTCGGCCTCGGGATTGCGCCAGACGCGCAGCTCCATCCCCGCTTGGGCCGCGGCGCGGTCGCGGAAGGCGTACATCTCGCGGAACTTCCACGCCGTATCGACGTGAAGCAGGGGGAAGGGCGGCGGGGCCGGGAAGAAGGCCTTGCGGGCGAGGTGCAGCATCACCGCCGAGTCCTTGCCGGCCGAGAACAGCATGACCGGACGGGCGCACTGGGCGGCGACCTCGCGGATGATCTCGATGGATTCGGCCTCCAGCTGATCGAGATAGCGGTCGTCGGGCAGGGGCAAGGCGAGGGTCCGGCTGGTGGCGGCGCGACCCTGACCGAGCCGGGCCGCGGGATCAAGCGGTCAGGCGGGGACGACGGCGGTGGTTTCGATCTCGATGCGGGCTGCGTCCTCGATCAGGCCCTTGACCTCGACCACGGCCATGGCCGGGTAGTGCGGGCCGATCCGCTCTCGCCAGACGGCGCCGATGTCGCGCTGGGCGGCGAGGTATTCGGCCTTGTCGATGACGTACCAGGTCATGCGGACGATGTGCTCCGGCCCGGCGCCGGCCTCGGCGAGGACGGCGAGGGTGTTGTCGAGGGTCTGGCGAAACTGGGCGGCGAAGCCGTCCGGAAAGGCGCCGGCCGCATCCCAGCCGATCTGGCCGGCGACGAAGACCAGCCGGCCGGACGCCTCGATCCCGTTGGAATAGCCCTTGGGGCGTGGCCAGCCCTCGGGCAGCAGGACGCGGTTCATGGCTGGGACTCCACAAAAGGCTGGATGCGGGTGCGCAGGGCCTCGGGCCACGGCTCGGGTTTCAGCGAGCGGCCGACATGGACGATGGTCTGCGTCGCCTCGAAGCGGCGGCGGCCGCCGGACTCGATGACATGGCGCAGGCCGCAGGAGGCGCCGCCGAGCTTCGTCACGGTCAAGGAGAAGGTCAGGTCGTCCTCAAGCCGCGAGGGGGCGATGAAGCGGGCCTCGACGGCGGCGGTCGGGACGCTGACGCCGCGCTCCATGTGCAGTTCGCGGAACGAGGCGCCGAGCGGGCCGGCGAACCAGTCCTCGACGACGCCGTTCAGCATCTCGAAATAGCGCGGATAGAAGACGATGCCGGCGGCGTCGCAGTCGGCGAAGCGGACCTTGCGGGTGGTGGTGAAGACCTGGCTCATGCGCCGGCCTTGAGCCGAAAGCGCTGCAGCTTGCCGGTTTGCGTCTTGGGCAGGGCGTCCACGAAGTCGAGCGCGCGGGGGTATTTGTAGGGGGCGATGACGTCCTTGACGTGGGCCTGCAGTTCGCAGCGCAGGGCCTCGGACGGCTCATGGCCGGGGTTGAGGACGACGAAGGCCTTGACGATCTGGCCGCGCTCCTCGTCGGGCGCCCCGATGACCGCGGCCTCGGCCACGGCCGGATGGCCCAACAGGGCGTTCTCCACCTCGGGCGCGCCGATGTTGTAGCCGGACGAGATGATCATGTCGTCGGCCCGGGCGACGAACCAGAACCAGCCGTCCTCGTCCAGCCGGTAGACGTCGCCGGTCAGGTTCCAGCCATGCTGGACGTAGGCGGTCTGGCGGTCGTCATCCAGGTAGCGGCAGCCGGTCGGACCGCGCACCGCGAGCCGTCCGGTCGAGCCCGGCGGCAGTGGCCGGCCCTCGTCGCCGAGGAGGCAGGCCTCGTAGCCGGGCACGGCCTTGCCGGTCGAGCCGGGCCGGATCGCATCGCCGCTGGCGGAGATGAAGATGTGGATCATCTCGGTCGAGCCGATACCGTCGATGATGCGCACGCCAGTCGCAGCATACCAGGCGTCGGAAGTGGCGGCGGGCAGGGTCTCGCCGGCCGAGACGCAGGTGCGCAGCGACGACAGGTCGTGCTCGCCCGCCAGCCTGAGCAGGGCGCGGTAGCCGGTCGGGGCGGTGAACAGGACGGTGGCGCTGCAACGCGCAATGGTTTCGGCGAGCGCGTCGAAGCCGGGACGGGGGGCGAAGGCCGTGGCCGCGCCGGCGCTGGCCGGGAAGACAACCAGGCCGCCGAGACCGAAGGTGAAGGCGATCGGCGGGGTGCCGACGACGACGTCCTGCGGCGTCAGGTCGAGCATGTGCCGGGCGAAGGTGTCGGCCATGGCGAGGATGTCGCGATGGAAGTGGACGCAGCCCTTGGGCTGGCCTGTGGTGCCCGAGGTGAAGGCGATCAGGGCGGGGTCGTCCGCGGCGGTGTCGACGGCGTCGAAGGCCGTCCCCGGCGGCAGGCCCATGCCGGCGGCCTGCAACTCGCCCGAGGTCATCACCCGGGTCAGCGACGAGGTCGCCGCGCGGGCTTCCATGACCGGCTCGGCGAGGGCGTCGTAGACGAGGGCGTGGCTGACCCGCGCCTTGTCGATGACCTTGGCCAGTTCGGCGGCGCGCAGCATCGGCATGGTGGCGACGACCACGCCGCCCGCCTTGAGGATGGCGAACCACGCCAGCACGGTCCACGAACTGTTCGGGCCGTGCAGCAGGACGCGGTTGCCGGGGACGAGGCCCATCTGCTCGACCAGCACCTTCGCCATGCGGCTGGAGATGGCGTCGACGCGGCGCCAGCTGAACTCATGGTCGAAGTCGATCAGGCCGCGGCCGTCCGGCCCGGCCGCGGCGAGAGCACGACGCAGCAAGGCGACGCCGGCGTTGAGTCGGGGCGGGTACTGCAGCTCGGGCCGGTCGAAGAGGAACTCGGGCTGCTGCTCCGGCGGCGGCAGATGGTCGAGGACGAAGCGGTCGAGGTGGGCGGTGGTCGCCATCAGCGGCCTCCCTGCAGGGCCGCCAGCGCCTGACGGGCGATGACGATCTTCTGCACCTCGGACGCCCCCTCGTAGATGCGCAGGGCGCGGATCTCGCGGTAAAGGCGTTCGACCGGGTTGCCGGAGACGACGCCGAGGCCGCCGAACAGCTGCACGGCCGCGTCGATGACCTGCTGGGCCTCGTCGGTGGCGTAGAGCTTGGCCATGGCCGCCTCGCGGGTGACGCGGGGCGCGCCCTGGTCCTTGAGCCAGGCGGCGCGGTAGATCAGCAGGGCGGAGGCGTCGATCTTCAGCGCCATCTCCGCCAGCGAGGCCTGGACCAGCTGCAGGTCGGCCATCGGGGCGCCGAAGAGGGTGCGGCCGGTGGCGCGGGCGGCGGCCTCGTCAAAGGCGCGGCGCGAGAAGCCGAGGGCGGCGGCGGCGACAGTCGGGCGGAACACGTCCAGCGTCGCCATGGCGATGCGGAATCCCTCGCCGGGCGCGCCGAGGATGCGGTCGGCGTCGAGGCGGCAGCCGTTGAAGCGGATCGTCGCCAGCGGGTGGGGCGCCATCAGCGGGATGCGCGCGACGATCTCGAAGCCCGGCGTATCGGCGTCGACGACGAAGGCGCCGAGGCCTTTCGCCCCGCCCTCGCCGGTGCGGGCGAAGACGACATACCGGTCGGCGAGGCCGCCGTTGGAGATGAAGGTCTTGGTTCCGTCCAGCACCCAGTGGTCGCCGTTGCGGCGGGCCGTGGTCGACAGGGCGGCGACGTCGGAGCCGGCCTCGGGTTCGGACAGGGCGAAGGCGGCGATGGTGTCGCCCGCCGCGACGCCGGGCAGCCAGCGGGCCTTCTGGTCGTCCGTGCCGAACAGGCTGATCGGGCCGGAGCCGAGGCCCTGCATGGCGAAGACGAAGTCGGCCAGGCCGGAGCGGCGGGCCAGAGTTTCGCGGGTCAGGCACAGGGTGCGCACGTCGAGCTTGCCGTTCTTGTCGGGCACGGCGTGGTTCAGCCAGCCGCCCTCGGCCAGCGCCTTCAGGATGGCGCGGCAGTCGCCGTCGAGGTCGTGGTCGCCATGCAGGCCAACGGCGTCGGTACGGTCCGCCCAGGCCTCCAGTTCGCCCGCGAAGGCGCGGTGGCGGTCTTCGAAGAAGGGCCAGTCGAGGAAGGTGCGGTCGGCCATGCTCAGTTCCCCTCGAACACCGGCTCGCGCTTCGCCGCGAAGGCCTCGTAGGCGCGGCGGAAGTCCTTCGTCTGCATGCAGATGGCCTGGGCCTGGGCCTCGGACTCGATGGCGGCGTCGAGGCTCATGTCCCATTCGACGTTGAGCTGGTTCTTGGTGATCCCGTGGGCGAAGGTCGGGCCCCGGGCCAGCGACAGGGCCAGTTCGCGGGCGGCGTCCAGCAGGGCCTCGGGCTCCACCAGCCGGTTGTGGAAGCCCCAGCGCTCGCCCTCATCGGCGGTCATCACGCGGCCAGTGAACAGCAGCTCCGAGGCGCGGCCCTGGCCGATCTGGCGGGGCAGGATGGCGCAGGCGCCCATGTCGCAGCCGGCCAGGCCGACGCGGGTGAACAGGAAGGCGGTCTTGGCCCGCGGGGTGGCGATGCGCAGGTCCGAGGCCATGGCCATGATGGCCCCGGCCCCGACGCAGACGCCGTCGATGGCGGCGATGACCGGCTGGGGGCAGCCGCGCATGGCCTTGACCAGATCGCCGGTCATGCGGGTGAAGTCGAGCAGCTCCGGCATGGTCCTTTCGGTCAGCGGGCCGATGATCTCGTGCACGTCGCCGCCCGAGGAGAAGTTGCCGCCGGCCCCGGTGACGATGACCGCCTTGCAGTCGCGGGCGTGGACGAGCGCGCGGAACAGGTCGCGTATTTCCGCATAAGATTCAAACGTCAGCGGGTTCTTCCGCTCGGGCCGGTTCAGGGTCAGCACCGCCACCCCGTTGTCGTCGACCGACCACAGGAAATGCTCGGCCGTGTAGTCGCGCGCCTTCATGACTGGGGCTCCTCGTGGGTGGCGGCGCGGAGCGACCCCCGGGTGCGCTCCAGCAGGCGGGTCAGGTCGTCGGTCTCGTCCGGGGTCAATCCGTCCAGCAGGTCGCCGATCCAGCCCGCGTGGGCGGCGGCCATGGCGGCGAAGCGGGACCGCCCGTCACGGGTCAGGCGCACGCGCTGCACGCGCCGGTCGGGGCCGGGCAGGCGCTCGATCAGGCCGTCGGCCTCCAGCCGTCGGGCGAGGCCGGTCACATTGCCGTTGGAGACCATCAGCATGCGCGAGACCTCGCCCATGGTCAGGCCGTCCTCGCCGGCGCGCTCGAGCGCCGAGAGCATGTCGAAGCGGGGCAGGGTGGAGCCGAAGGCGTCGCGCAGGCGCTGGGCGATGGTCTGCTCGATGATGTGCGAACAGGTCAGCAGGCGCAGCCACAGGCGCAGGGCGCGCTTGCCGTCGGGCGCCCCGCCTGGCCGTTCGGGAAGGGCCGCGGGGATCACAGCTCGCCTCCGGCGACCGGAACGGCGGCGCCGTTGACGCCCGAAGCGCCGTCGCCGCACAGCCAGACGATCGTCTGCGCCACCTCGTCGGGCGTGATCAGCCGGCCCTGCGGGTTGGAGGCGGCCAGCGCCGCGCGGGCTTCGTCCTCGCTGCGGCCGGTCTTGCCGACAATGGCGGCGACGGAGCGTCCGACGAGGTCGGTGTCGGTAAAGCCGGGGCAGACGGCGTTGACCGTGACGCCCTTCGAGGCGACCTCGAGCGCCAGGGCGCGGGTCAGGCCGACCAGCCCGTGCTTGGCCGCGACATAGGCCGAGACATAGGCGTAGCCCTTCAGTCCCGCGGTCGAGGCGACGTTGACGATCCGCCCCCAGCGGCGCGTCAGCATGCCGGGCAGGACCAGCCGCGCGGCTTCCGCGGGCGCCTCGAGATTGAGCGCCAGCATGGCGCGGAAGGCGTCTGCGTCGGTCTTGAGGAACGGGGCCGAGGTCGCGGCGCCGGCGTTGTTGACGAGGATGTCGACCGGGCCGAAGCGGTCGCGCCCCGCCTCGACGGCGGCGGCGAGCATGTCGGGGTCGGTGATGTCGGCCGGGGCGGCGAAGGCGAGGGCGCCGATGCGGTCGGCGGTCTCCTGCAGGCGGCCGACATGCCGACCGATCAGGGTGACCTGACAACCCGACTCGGCCAGCCGCTCGGCCGTGGCCCGGCCGATGCCGGAGCCGGCCCCGGTGACCACGGCGTGATGTCCCTGAAGCGTCATACCGGCCCCGCCTGCTGCTGACGTTCCAGGTTGCGGGCCAGCTGGGCGAAGCCCTGCCGGTACTGCACCGGCGGCGCGAGGCCGCGCCACCCCAGTTCGGCCGCGGCCCGCAGACTCCAGTTCGGATCGGCCAGGTGCGGCCGGGCGAGGGCGCACAGATCGGCGCGGCCGGCGGCGAGGATGCTGTTGACGTGGTCCGGTTCGTAGATGTTCCCCACCGCCATGGTGGCGACTCCGGCCTCGTTGCGGATGCGGTCGCTGAGCGGGGTCTGGAACATGCGGCCGTACACCGGCCGCGCCTCGGGCGTGGTCTGCCCGGCGGAGACGTCGATCAGGTCGCAGCCGGCGTCGGCGAAGGCGCGGGCGATGGCCACCGACTCCTCAGGGGAGATCCCGTCCTCGACCCAGTCGGTGGCCGACAGGCGGACCGACATCGGCCGTTCGTCGGGCCAGACGGCGCGCATGGCGGCGAAGACCTCGAGCGGGAACCGCAGGCGGTTCTCCGGGGAGCCGCCATACGCGTCCGTCCGCCGGTTCGACACGGGGGTCAGGAAGGACGACAGCAGATAGCCGTGGGCGCAGTGCAGCTCGACCATGTCGAAGCCCGCCTCCGCCGCCCAGCCGACGGCGCGGACGAAGTCGTCGCGGACGCGATCCATGTCGGCGCGGGTCATCTCGCGCGGCGTCTGGTCGCCGTCGCTCCACGGGATGGGGGAGGGGGCGATCAGCGCCCAGCCGTCCCCAATCAATGGTTGATCGGCGCGCGGGCCCCACGGCCGTTCGACCGAGCCCTTGCGCCCGGCGTGGGCCAGCTGGAGGGCGATGCGCGACCCCTGGGCGTGTACGAAGTCGACGATTCGCCGCCACGCGTCGCGATGCTCCGGTCGGTACATGCCGGCGCAGCCGGGGGTGATCCGCCCGTCGGCCGACACGTCGGTCATCTCGGTGAACACCAGGCCGGCGCCGCCCAGCGCCCGCGCCCCGAGGTGGACGAGATGGAAGTCGTTCACCGTCCCGTCCTCGGCCGAGTACATGCACATCGGCGAGACCACGGCGCGGTTGGGCAGGGTCAGGCCGCGCAGGCTCAGCGGGGTGAACATCGGCGGCGGCGGCCGGTCCGACGGCGGGGCGCCGGCGCGGTCGGCGAACCAGCGCTCGACCCCGGTCAGGAAGGCGGCGTCGCGCAGGCGCAGGTTCTCGTGGCTGACGCGCTGGCTGCGGGTCAGCAGG
>JAEYUE010000343.1 GCA_023433655.1 Pseudomonadota bacterium
GACTTGCCGTTGGTGCCGGTGATGGCGACGACCTTCGGCCGTTCGGTTTCCGGCAGGGCGGCCAGGGCGCGGGCGAACAGCTCGATGTCCCCGATGATCTCGATCCCCGCCTCGCGGGCCTTGTCGACGGTCCAGTGCGGCTTGGGATGGGTCAGGGGCGCGCCGGGCGACAGCACCAGCGCCGCGAAATCCGACCAGTCGGCGGTGGTCAGGTCCTCGACTGCGAAGCCCTCGGCCTCGGCCTGCATGCGGCTGGAGACGCTGTCGTCCCACAGCACCGGCCGGGCGCCTCCGGCCTGAAGCGCGCGCGCGGCGGTCAGCCCCGACCTGCCGAGGCCGAAGACCGCGATCCTCCGCCCTTCGAAGCCGGGAACCGGGATCATGGCGTCAGCGCAGCTTGAGGGTGGCGAGGCCAGCCAGCGCCAGCATGGCCGAGACGATCCAGAAGCGGATCACCACCGTCGACTCCGGCCAGCCCATCTTCTCGAAATGGTGGTGGATCGGGGCCATCAGGAAGATGCGCTTGCCGGTGGCCTTGAAGTAGGCGACCTGGATCATCACCGAGGCCGCCTCGATGACGAACAGGCCGCCGACGATGCCCAGCACCAGTTCGTGCTTGGTGGCCACGGCGATGGCGCCCAGCGCGCCGCCGAGGGCCAGCGAGCCGGTGTCGCCCATGAAGATCTTGGCCGGCGGGGCGTTGTACCAGAGGAAGCCGACGCCGCCGCCGATGATGGCGGCGCAGAAGATGGCGAGCTCGCCCGAACCCGGCACGTGGTGGACGCCGAGGTAGTCGGAGAAGATGAAGTTGCCGACCAGATAGCTGATCAGGCCGAAGGCGGCCGCCGCCATCATCACCGGCACGATGGCCAGCCCATCGAGCCCGTCCGTCAGGTTCACCGCATTGGAGAAGCCGACGAGGGTGAAGGCCGCGAACAGGACGTAGAACCAGCCGACGTTAAGCAGCACCTCCTTGAAGAAGGGGAAGGCGATCGAGGTTTCGAGATTGGGCGTGGTCGGCGAGGCGGTCATCCAGAGCACCGTCAGGACGCCGGCGATGAGCGACACGATCACCTGGGCGACCAGCTTCTGCTTCGAGGTCAGCCCGGCCGAGGTCTGTTTCGACACCTTGGCGTAGTCGTCGATGAAGCCCAGCACGCCGAAGGCGGCGGTCACGAAGCTGACGATCCAGATGTAGGGGTTGGTCAGGTCCCCCCACAGCAGCACCGCCACAGCGATGCCGGCGAGGATCATGAGCCCGCCCATGGTCGGGGTGCCGACCTTGGACAGGTGCGAGACGGGCCCGTCGGAGCGGATCGGCTGGCCCTTGCCCTGCTTGACCCGAATCCAGGCGATGAAGCGGCTCCCCATGGCCACCGCCACGATCATCGCCGTGGCCATGGCCAGGGCCACGCGCACGGTCTGGTACTGGACCAGGTTCAGCAGCGGATAGTCCTGGGCGATGTCGGCGTAGTGGAGATACAGCAGGTAGAACATGTTGCGTTCCCTATCGCTCCGCGCGCGGCGCGTCGCTGCTTGAGGGCGCCCCGAGCGCGGTGAGCGCCCGGGCGACGAGCGACGCCCTCGAACCGTTCGAGCCCTTGACCATGACCACGTCGCCCGGCGCGACCAGCTGCGCCGCCTCGGCGGCCAGTTCGGCGGCGGTCTCGCGCCACAGGCCGCGGCGCGCCGGCGGCAGGGCGTCGTGCAGACGTTTCATCTCCGGCCCGGCGGTGTGGACGAGATCGAGGCCGGCCTCGGCGATCGGCGCGGCGAGGCCTTCGTGCAGGGCGCGCGACTGGTCGCCCAGTTCCAGCATGTCCGTCAGAACGACGACGCGGCGCGCGCCAGCGGGGATCGTCCGGGCGCCGAGGCTGCGGAAGCCCGCGGCCATGGACAGCGGATTGGCGTTGTAGCTCTCGTCGACGAGGGTGAAGGCGCCGCCGGGCGCGCGCACCACCGACACCTGCCCGCGCCCCGCCAGCGGCTGGAAGTCCGCCAGGGCGGCGAGACCCGTTTCCAGCGGCACGTCGAGGGCTTCGAGCATCAGCAGAACGCACAGGCTGTTCAGGCCCCAGTGGAAGCCGGACTGGCGCAGGGGGAAGGTCAGTCGGCGCCCGTGCAGTTCGGCGGTGACGCGCGAACCTTCCGGCGCCGGCTCGAAGTCGATCAGGCGCGCGTCGTGCCGGCCGTCGACGCCGAAGGTGACGGCGCGGGCGCCCGCCGCCCGGGCGGCTGCGTCCAGCACGGCGGCGAAGGCGCCGTCGCCGTTCAGCACGGCCACGCCGTCGGGCGCCAGGCCCTCGAAGATCGCGGCCTTCTCGCGCGCCACCCCGGCCTCGCCGTCGGCGAAGGCCTCGATGTGCACCGGGCCGACGGTGGTCACGCAGGCGGCGTGCGGGCGCACCATCTGCGACAGCGGCGCGATCTCGCCCGGGGCGTTCATGCCGATCTCGAACACCGCCCGCTCGACCGTGCGCGGCATGCGGGCGAGGGTCAGGGGCACGCCGATGTGGTTATTGTAGCTCTTCACCGAGGCGTGGGCCGGCCCGGCGAGGTCGAGGCCGGCCTTGATCGCCTGGGTGACGCTGGTCTTGCCGACCGAGCCGGTGACGGCGCCGCGACGGACCTGCGG
>JAEYUE010000045.1 GCA_023433655.1 Pseudomonadota bacterium
CGGCGGCCGGTTCGAGGCGGCGCACGGTTCCGGGGATCAGGCCGAGCAGGGCGGCGTCCCCCTCCTCGCTGCGCTCGAACAGCAGCTGCTGGCCGAGACAGACGCCGAGCAGGGGGCGGCGGAAGGCGCAGATCGGCGCGACGAGGCCGAGCTCGTGCAGCCGGGCCATGGCGTAGCCCGCGGCGCCGACGCCCGGCAGGATCAGCCGTTCGGCGGCCGCGACCCCGGCCGGGTCGGCGGTCAGGCGGACGGTCGCGCCGAGGCGCTCAAGCGCGAACCGCACCGAGGCGACATTGCCGGCGCCGTAGGAGACGAGGGTGACGGAGGTCACAGCACCCCCTTCGTCGACGGAACGGAGTCGCCCTCGATGCGGATGGCCTGACGCAGGGCGCGGCCGAAGGCCTTGTAGACGGCCTCGGTCTTGTGGTGGTCGTCCTCGCCGGTGACCGAGACGTGGATGGCGGCCCCGAGGTGCTCGGCCAGCGAGCGGAACACGTGGGCGGTCAGGTCGGTGCGGTAGTCGCCGAGGAAGGGGGTGCGGAAGTCGCCCTCGAAGACAGGCCAGGGGCGGCCGGACAGGTCGATGGACACCGCCGCATTGGCTTCGTCCATCGGCAGGACGAAGCCGTAGCGGGCGACGCCGCGACGGTCGCCAAGCGCCTGCTTGAGGGCCTGGCCGAGGGCGATGGCCGAATCCTCGACCGTGTGGTGCGGGTCGGTGTGCAGGTCGCCTTCGCAGGCGAGGCGAAGCGAGAAGCCGCCGTGGGCGGCGACCTGCTCGAGCATGTGGTCGAAGAAGCCGACGCCGGTGGCGATGGCGACAGGGCCGGGCGCGTCGAGGTCGACGGCGCAGACGATGCGCGTCTCCTTCGTGTCGCGGACCGCCTGGCCGGTGCGGCGCGGACGGGCGGGGGCCGGGGCGAGGTCGAGGGCGGCGAGGAGGCGGTCGTTGGCGGCGGGATCGGCCGAGACGGTCAGGCGCAGTCGTTCGCCGGCGATCTCGGCGGGGACGCCGTAGCGGGCGAGGGCGGCGGCGACGGCGGCGGGATCCGCCGGACGGGCGACGACGATCGGCCCGACGCCGGGGTCGAGCGGCAGGGCCCGGGAGAGGGCCTTCGTCACGCGCTCGCGCTCGGCGCGGACGGCGGCGAGGCGCTGGCGACTCTCGATCATGCGCGACGGGTCGAGGGCCTGCAGGGCGAGGCGGACGGAGACCTCCGGCAGGGCGTACGGCTCCAGCACCCCGGCGAGGCGGGCGAGGGTCGCGGGCTGCGCCAGGGCGGCGCCGATGCGGGCGCCGGCGAGGCCCCAGGCCAGCGACAGACTGCGCAGGACGACGAGGTTGGCGTGGTCAGGGACGAGGGCGGCGGCCGAGGGGGCGTCGGCGAACTCGGCCAGGCCCTCGTCGACAACCAGCAGGGCAGGCGCGACGCGCTCCGCCATTTCGGCCACCGCCTCGGGAGAGCCGAGGGCGCGGACGATGACGGCAGTGCGCACGGCGTCCGGCGCGGGGCGGGGGTAGAGGGCGGCGAGGCTGCGGCAGGGCTCGGCGTCGGGCGCCTCCACGGCGCCCCCGTCGCGGGCGGCGAGGCGGAAGACCAACTCGAGGCCGTGGGTCAGGCCGCGGACCGGCAGGACGGCGTCGGCGTCGACGCCGTAGACCTCGGCCATGCGGGCGGCCAGCGCCCGGGGCTCGGCCGGGTAGCGGTCGAGGCCCTCGCCGCCGGCGACCAGCGGGGCGAAGGGGGCGGGGAGGTTGGTCAGGCTCATCCGGCGCTCCTCAGATCCGCCGCCCGCGCGTGCGCCTCCAGCCCCTCGAGACGGGCCAGCGCGGCCGCCACGGGGGCGAGCGCGCCCGCGCCGGCCTCGGTGACGGCCTGCACCGACATTGAGGTCATGAAGCTGGCGGTGGCGATCCCGCCGAGGGTGCGGGCGGCGCCGTCTGTGGGCAAGACGTGACTGGGGCCGGCGGCGTAGTCGCCCAGCGTCTCGGCGGCGAAGCGGCCGAGGAAGACGGCGCCAGCGGCGGTCAGGCGCGGCAGCAGGGTCTCCGGCTCGGGGACCTGCAGCGACAGGTGTTCGGGGCCGTAGGCGTTGGCGACCTCGCAGGCCTCGTCCATGTCGCGGACGCGGATCAGGCGGGCCTCGGCGAGGGCGGCGCGGGCGATGTCGGCGCGGGGCAGGCCGGACAGCTGGCGGTCGATCTCCGCGACGACCGCCTCGATGCGGCGCTCGCTGTCGGCGACCAGCAGGACCTGGGCGTCGGCGTCGTGCTCGGCCTGGCTGAGCAGGTCGGCGGCGACCAGTTCCGGATCGGACTCGCGGCCGGCGACGACCATCAGCTCGGAGGGGCCGGCGGGCATGTCGACGGCGGGGCCGCCGGGGAGGGCGGCGGCCTGCTTCTTGGCCTCGGCCACCCAGGCGTTGCCGGGGCCGAACAGCTTGTCCACCGGCTCGATCCCGCCGTCCTCCAGCACCGCGCCGAAGGTGAGGGCGGCGATGGCCTGGGCCCCGCCGATCAGCCACAGGGCGTCCAGTCCGGCCTCGGCGGCGGCGACGATCAGGGCCGGGTGGACCTCGCCCCAGCGCGGCGGCGGAGTGACGGCGACGCGGCGGCCGACGCCGGCGACGGTGGCGGGAACGGCCAGCATCAGCAGGGAGGAGAACAGCGGCGCGCTGCCGCCCGGGACGTAGAGGCCGGCCGAGGCGATGGGACGCCAGACGAGGCGCGAGCGGACGCCGGGCGTGGTCTCGATCCACGGCGAGTCGTCGGGGCGGGTGGCCTCGTGGAAGACGCGCACGTTCTCGGCGGCGATGCGCAGGGCGCGGGTGGCCGAAGGCGGGAGGGCGGCGCGAGCGGCGGCCTCGGCTTCCGGCGTGATGGCGAGACGGCGGGGCGGGGCGCCGTCGAGCCGCTCGCTCC
>JAEYUE010000202.1 GCA_023433655.1 Pseudomonadota bacterium
AGGGCATCTCCACCTTCGTGGTCGACAAGGACGCGCCGGGCCTGTCGTTCGGGGCGCAGGAGAGGAAGATGGGCTGGAACAGCCAGCCCACCGCCATCGTCAGCTTCGACGACTGCCGCATCCCGGCGGAGAACCTGCTGGGCAAGGAGGGCGACGGCTTCCGCTACGCCATGATGGGGCTGGACGGCGGCCGGCTGAACATCGCCGCCTGTTCCCTGGGCGGCGCCCGCCTCGCGCTGGAGACGGCGCAGGCGTACGTCGCCACCCGCAAGCAGTTCGGCCGCCCGATCGGCGACTTCCAGAACACCCAGTTCAAGCTGGCCGACATGGCCACCCAGCTGGAGGCCGCCCGGCTGATGGTGCTGCGCGGGGCCTGGGCCATCGACACCGGCCACCCGGAGAAGACCAAGTGGTGCGCCATGGCCAAGCGGCTGGCCACCGACGCCTGCTTCCAGATCGCCGACGAGGCCCTGCAGCTGCACGGCGGCTACGGCTACCTGAAGGACTATCCGCTGGAGCGGATCGTCCGCGACCTGCGCGTCCACCGCATCCTCGAGGGCACCAACGAGATCATGCGGGTGATCACCGCCCGGGAGATGATGCGGCAGTAGGAAATCGTCAGGTGACGGCCCCCGCCCGCCGCGCGATAGTCGTGGGCGGGAGGGCTTTCGTCATGAGACTTTTCGCCGCCGTCGCCGCCGTCGCCGCCCTGCTGGCCGCCCCGGCCCTGGCCCAGGAAGCCTCGGTCGAGGAGATCGTGGTCACCGGCTCGCGCATGATCGAGTGGGATCCCGACGACATTCCGGCCGTCCAGCTGTTCCGCCGCGCCGACAACCTCATCGCCGAGGTGCGGGTGGTCAACGACACCCGCGAGGCCGCCGGCCGGCGTGACGAGCTGACCCGCACCCTCCGCGCCATGGCCCGTTCGGCGGCGGGTCGCGCCGACATCGACCTGTCGATCGAGGAGGAGGGGGTGCTGGTCCCGCTCACCGAGGACATGGTTTCGACCCTGACGCTCGGATTCGACGGCTCGCGCAGCGACACCAGCGTGGCCGCCCTGATCGTCAAGACGCCGGTGCGGGCGGACGACACCCTCGACTCCGCCTCGGGCCGGCTGGAAGACTTCATCGAGGCCGTCCAGCCGGTCGGCCGCTCGCTCGCCGACATCAGCGGCGACTGGCAGCTGTCGATCGTCGATCCGCCGCAGTACCGGTCCGCCATCCTCGGTCTGATCGCCGCTGACGCCCGCCAGGCCAGCGCGGCCTTCGGCCCGGGCTACAGCGTCCAGGTGACCGGCATCGAAAGCCGCGTGACGTGGCGGCAGTCCGGACCGCTCGATCTCGGCCTGTTCATTCCCTACACCCTGACGGTGGTGCCGACGCCCTGAGGCTGGACCGTTCGGCCGCGCCGCCGTATCAGCGCGCGCATGACCTCCGAACCTGAAGTCCTCGCCCGCGTTGAATCCGGCGTCGGCCGCCTGACGCTGAACCGGCCGAAGGCGCTGCACGCCCTGAATCCCGCCATGTGCGAGGCGATGACCGCGGCGCTGCTGGCGTGGCGCGACGACGACGCCGTCAAGTCGATCCTCATCGACCACGCCGGCGAGCGCGGGTTCTGCGCCGGCGGCGACATCCGCATGATCGCCGAGAGCGGGGCAGGGGACGCCTCGGAGGCCAAAGCCTTCTTCGCCGCCGAATACAGGCTCAACCATCTGCTGTTCGACTATCCGAAGCCGATCACCGCGATCGTCGACGGCGTGGTCATGGGCGGCGGCGTCGGCATCTCCGAGCCGGCCGACGTCCGCATCGCCACCGAGCGCACCACCTACGCCATGCCCGAGACCGGCATCGGCCTGTTCCCCGACGTCGGCGGAGGCTGGTTCCTGCCGCGCCTGCCGGGCGAGGTCGGGACCTGGCTGGCCCTGACCGGCGCGCGGCTGAAGGCGGCCGACACCGTCTTCCTCGGCATCCACAGCCACTACCTGCCGACCGACGCGCTCGAGGCCTTCCGCGCCATCCTCGCCGCCGACCCGGCCCATCCGGTCGACGTCGCCGACGGGCTCGAGGCCGATCCCGGCGAGGCGCCGATCGAGCCCCATCTGCCGGCCATCGACCGCCTGTTCGCCCACGATCGGGTGGAGGACGTCTTCGCCGCCCTCGAGGGCGACGGCTCGGACTGGGCCCTGGCCCAGCTGGCCGTGCTGAAGACCAAGTCGCCGCAGTCGCTCAAGGTCACCCTGCGCCAGCTGCGCACCGGCCGCACCCTCGACAGCTTCGCCGACAACATGGCCATGGAGTACCGCCTCGGCGGCCGCGTGGTCCGCACCCACGACTTCCAGGAAGGCGTCCGCGCCGTGATCGTCGACAAGGACAATGCGCCGAACTGGTCGCCGGCCACCCTGGAAGGCGTTTCTGACGCGGAGGTCGAGGCCCTGTTCGCGCCCTTGCCGGCCGACGAGGAATGGACGCCCCTGCCCTGAAGGGCTTGCATCCGGCGTGAAAGCGGCGGCGTATCTCCGGTCTCAGGAACCGGGGAGTCCGCCATGCGCCTGCTTTCGACCGTCGCCCTTTCGCTCGCCGCCGCGGCGCTGTCCGGCTGCCTCGTCGTCGCCGACGGCGGGACCACGGTGGTCCACCACCAGGCCCCGGCCTCCGACCCCTATGCCGCGGCCCTCGCCAACCCGAACCGGCCGGAAGCGGACCGCGCCCGCGACAGCCTGCGCCGCTCCGCCGACATGCTGGCCTTCATGCGCCTCGGCCCCGGCGACGTTATCGCCGACATCCGCCCGGAGGAGGGGTTCTTCACCCACCTGTTCTCGCCGGTGGTCGGGCCGTCGGGCCACGTCTACGCCTTCGTGCCCAACCAGACCTCGGGGCGCGAGAACGCCTATGCCGACAGCCTGGCCGCTGCCTACGGCAACGTCAGCCGGGTGACCGGCGCGCTGGAGACGATGAGCTTCGACCGCCCCCTCGACGTCGTCTTCATGGGCGAGGAGTACCACGACTTCGTCATCCCCCGTTTCGGTGTCGACGTGGCGGCGATGAACGCCGCCGTCTTCCGCGCCCTCAAGCCGGGCGGCCTCTACGTCATCCTCGACCACGAGGCGGCGCCGGGCTCCGGCGTCTCGGTCGCCGGAACCCTGCACCGGATCGAATCCGCCGAACTTCGCCGTCAGGTCGAGGCCGCCGGTTTCGTCTTCGACGGCGCCACGGAGGTGGTGCGCAATCCCGACGACGACCGCAGCCTCAGCGTCTTCGATCCCGCCATCCGCGGCCGCACCGACCGCTTCGTCTTCCGCTTCCGCAAGCCGGCCTGAGCCGGATCACCCAGGAGCCCCCGCCATGCGCCGTTCCGTTCTTCTCGCCTTCGCCGCCGCCCTGGCCCTTTCGTCGACGGCGCAGGCCCAGACCCCGCCGCAGGCCGGCGACTACGCCGCTGCGCTCGCCGCGGACGTGCGGACCGCCGAGGACCGCGCCCGCGACGGGGCCCGCCATACCGCCGAGACCCTCGCCTTCGCCCGCGTCGCCCCGGGGCAGAAGATCGCAGACATGATCATCGGCGGCGGCTACTTCACCCGCGCTTTCGCCGCTGCGGTCGGCCCGGAGGGGCACGTCACGGCCTGGCAGCCGGAAGAGTTCATCGCCTTCGAGGACTCCTATGGCGAGGCCGCGACCGCGGCCGACGCCCTCGCCAACGTCGACGCGGTGCGCTCGCCGATCGGCGCGCCGGAGTTCCCGGCCGGCCTCGACCTCGTCTTCACCGCCCAGAACTACCACGACCTGCACATGGGCATGTTCCCGGAGGACACGGCGGCGAAGGTCAATGCGGCGGTGTTCGAGGCCCTCAAACCCGGCGGTCTCTACGTCGTCATCGACCACCACGCCGCCGCCGGCTCGGGCCTGTCGGCCGCCGACGGCCTGCACCGCATCGACATCGAGCAGGTGAAGCGGGAGGTGGAGGCCGCCGGCTTTGTCCTCGACGGCGAGAGCGACCTCCTCGCCCGCGCGGACGATCCCCTGAGCGCCAACGTCTTCGACCCCTCCATCCGCGGCCGCACCAGCCAGTTCATGCTCCGCTTCCGCAAGCCGGCCTGATCGGAGCAGCCGCTCTCCCTCATTCCTGTGATGGCCGGCAGCGCTGGTTCATCACAAAGGACACGAAGGAAGGCACGAAGAGCACGAAGGCTGACTGCCGCAGCTTCCTTCTCCCCTCCGGGGGAGAAGGTGGGCGGCGGAGCCGCTCGGATGAGGGGGAAGGTTGGCGCGAGCTGGCTGGCCGGGAGCCTGAACGAACCAGCCCCCTC
>JAEYUE010000293.1 GCA_023433655.1 Pseudomonadota bacterium
AGGTCGGCACCGTGACCCCGAACGTCGCCCAGGCCGTCAAGGACGCCAAGGGCGGCGCCGTCGAGTTCCGCGTCGAGAAGGCGGGCATCGTCCACGCCGGCATCGGCAAGGCCTCGTTCGACCAGGCGGCGCTGGAAGCCAACGTCAAGGCGTTCGTGGACGCCCTGACCAAGGCCAAGCCGTCAGGCGCCAAGGGCACCTATGTGAAGCGCATCAGCCTGTCGTCGACGATGGGCCCGGGCTTCAAGATCGACCCGGCCTCGCTGGGCGCCTGATCGCCCTCCAGGACTGAATGATGCGGCGGCGGAGAGCGATCTCCGCCGCCGTTTTCGTATCGGGCGGGCGCCCCGGCAGAACCGTCCGACGTCTGACGGGTTGACGCGCCGGAGCAGACGCGGGAGTGACCGCACACGGAATTCTGCGGGAGATTCGCCGATGCTGGGCTGGTTTCAGGCGCTGCTGCCCCGGGAAGACAACTTCTTCCGCCTGTTCAACGCCCATGCGGCGACCCTGATCAAGGGGGCCGAGGCCCTGAGGAAGGCGCTGGAAGGCGGCGATGAGACGCCTCAGTGGTGCCAGAAGATCGTCGACCACGAGCATGAAGCCGACGACGTGGCGCGCGAGGTGCTGTTCGCCGTGCGGCGCAGCTTCATCACCCCGTTCGACCGCTCGGACATTCGCGGCCTGACGAACTCGCTGGATGACTCCATCGACCAGATGCAGAAGACCGCCAAGGTCATCACCCTGTACGAGATGCGCGAGTTCGCGCCGCACATGCGCGAGCTGGGCGACATCGCGGTCGAGGCGGCGCTGCTGACGGTGGAAGCGGTGTCGCTGCTGTCGGAGATGCGCAAGAACCACGGCCGGCTGAACGACCTGACCGAGCAGGTGGCCCGGCTGGAGAGCCGGAGCGACGACCTCTACGACAGCGGCATGAAGGCGCTGTACGAGGCGCACAAGGGCCGCAACGGTGGCGGCGACGCCCTGGGCTTCGTCATCGGCGCCGAGATCTACGATCACCTCGAGAAGGTCGTCGACCGGTTCGAGGACGTGGCCAACCGCATCAACGGCGTCATCGTCGAGCACCTGTAGGAGCGCCCCATGGACGGCGCCCTGCTGATCCTGATCTTCCTGATCGCCGTCGCCCTGCTGTTCGACTTCCTGAACGGCCTGCACGACGCGGCGAATTCCATCGCCACCATCGTCGCTACCCGGGTGCTGCCGCCCATCTATGCGGTGGGCTGGGCCGCCTTCTTCAACTTCATCGCCTTCCTGTTCTTCGGCCTGCACGTGGCCGACACCATCGGCCGGGGCATCATCGATCCGGCGGTGATCTCGGATCAGGTGATCTTCGGCGCCCTGATGGGGGCGATCAGCTGGAACGTCATCACCTGGCTGGCGGGGATCCCGTCCTCCAGCTCGCACGCCCTGATCGGCGGGTTGCTGGGCGCCGGCATCGCCAAGGCGGGCTCGGGCGCGGTGGTGGTCGCCGGCGTGACCAAGACCGTCGCGGCCATCTTCCTGTCGCCGGCCGTGGGCTTCAGCCTGGCGCTGGTGCTGGTGTTGTTCGTCTCGTGGACCTTCGTGAAGATGAATCCGTCGACGGCGGACAAGGCGTTCCGGCGCATGCAGTTCGTCTCGGCCTCGGCCTATTCGCTGGGCCATGGCGGGAACGACGCACAGAAGACCATGGGCATCATCGCGGTGCTGCTGTTCTCGCGGGGCATGCTGGGCGACGAGTTCCATGTGCCGTTCTGGGTCGTGATCACCTGTCAGGCGGCTATCGCGCTGGGCACCCTGTTCGGGGGCTGGCGGATCGTCCACACCATGGGGTCGCGGATCACCCGGCTGAGTCCGCAGCAGGGCTTCTGCGCCGAGACGGGCGGGGCCATCACCCTGTTCATGGCCACGGGCATGGGCATCCCGGTGTCGACGACCCACACCATAACCGGGGCCATCGTCGGCGTCGGCGCGGCGCGGCGAGCCTCGGCGGTCCGCTGGGGCGTGGCGCGCAGCATCGTCACCGCCTGGTTCATCACCATGCCGGCGGCGGGGGCGATCGGGGCCCTGTTCTACTGGCTCGGCGGAGCCTTTCTGAGCTGATGGACGGCAAACCCCCGCCCCCGGAGAAGGCCGAGCGGCGGCAGGTCGCCGCCCTGCCGTGGCGGATCGGGGACGCGGGGGTGGAGGTGCTGCTGATCACCTCCCGCGAGACGCGACGCTGGGTGACGCCCAAGGGCGGCCGCATGACCGGCCGGACCGATGCCGAGGCCGCGGCGCAGGAGGCGCTGGAGGAGGCGGGCGTCGAGGGGGTCGTGGACGAGCGCCCGCTGGGCCAGTTCCGCTATCTGAAGACGCTCAAGCGACGCGCGGCCAAATGGCTGCTGGTCGACGTCTACGGCCTGCGGGTCACAGCCGAGCACGACGACTGGAAGGAGCGGAGCGAGCGGGAGCGGGTCTGGCTGTCGCGCGAGGAGGCGGCCCGGCGCGTCGACGAACCCGAGCTGAAGGCGCTGATCGCCGACTTCGACCCCTGAGTTGCATCGTGCGGCCCGTTCCCCGATCATGCGGGAAAAGGGGGGACTATCCATGCGCATCCTGATCGCCTGCCTGGCGGCGGCCCTGTCCGTCGCGCCGCTCGCGCCCGTGCACGCCGCCGAGGCGCCGCAGAGCGCCCCGGTGGAGCCTTCGGCGCGGCAGCTTGAGCTGACCCGGCGCTACATCGAACTGAGCATGACGGACCAGTTCGAGGAGTCGCTGCGCGGAATGATCGTGGCCATGGCCCGCGCCGACCCCGCGACGATGGACATGCCGGCGGAGGACCGCGAGTTCATCATCGACCTCACCGCCGAACTGACCGCCGACATGATCCCGCAAATGATGGACCGCATGGTTCCGGTCTATGCGCGCACCTTCACCGAGGCGGAACTGGAGGCGCTGATCGCCTTCTTCGACTCCGAGATGGGGCGGGAGATCCTGGCCAAGACGGTTGCGGTCATGCCGGAGGCGACCGAGGCGGCGATGGGCGTCATGCCGCAGATCTTCGACAAGATGGCCTCGCGCCTCTGCCAGCACTACGGCTGCACGCCCGGGGAACTGGAGGAGCTGAAGCGCGAGATGCGCGGCGAGACCCCGGCGGCGCGACCGGCCAAGTAGGGTTCAGGGCCGGCTGGCCGCCGCCATGAAGCAGCCGCGGCGGGCCGTATGCAGGTGGATGGCGGCGGCCGCCGGATTGGCGAACCAGGCCTCGAGCCGGCCGGGCAGATCGCGCCCGTCGACCACGTCGGCGTCGGTCATCATCCAGTCGGCGTCATAGACGCGCGCCGAGAGCAGGCGGCGGGCCAGCATGTCGGGGACCTCGCCAATGGCGGGATCGGCCTCGACCGCTGCCTCGCGGACGAAGACCGGACCGTCGCCGCGGTAGGGGCTGGCGGCGGCGTCGAGGTGGCGATGGCTGGCGAGGATCAGCCGTTCCCCGGGGTCGGCGTCAGTCAGGCTGACCCGGCAGGGGGCGGCGTGCGGGGCCTCGGCGACCATGCGGCGCGCGCCGACGGCCAGCAGGGCGTCGTCGTCCATGCCGAACAGGGGGCGGAACGGCGCCAGCGGCAGCGGTCGTATGCGAAAGCTCATCGGCGTCTCCTTCGGTCGCCGGTTTGACAGGCGTCTCCGCGGAGGTCTGGCGGCTTTCGGGCGTTGCGTCCGGCGGCCAGCGTCCCCACAAGAAGGGCATGAACGCGCCCTTCCAGACCCCCGCCGACCCGACCGAAGCCCCGCTGTGGGACCTCTCCGACCTCTATGCCTCGCGTGAGGACCCGCGGGTCGAGGCCGATCTGGCGGAGGCCGGCCGGCTGGTCGGCGAGCTGAACGCCCTGCAGGGTCGGCTGGTCGAGGCGAGGGCCGACGCCGCCGTACTGGGCGAGCGGCTGGACCGGGCGATCGGGCTGTACGAGCAGGCCTCTGACCGGCTGGGGGCGCTGGGGGCCTACGCCTTCCTGGCCGCCTCGACAAATCGCAACGACGCGCCGGCGCAGGTCTTCGAGGCGACGGTGCGAGAGAAGATCACCGCCATCGCCACGCCGACGGTATGGGTGACGCTGGAGATCAACCAGCTGGAGGAGTCGGAGATCGAGGCCGCGCTGGCCTCGGTTCCGGCCGCCGCGCGGTGGCGGCCGTGGCTGCGGCGGGTGCGGGCGATGAAGCCGCACGAGCTGTCGCACGAACTGGAGACCTTTCTCGCCGAACGGAGCCCGATCAGCGCCCAGTGGCCGCGGCTGTTCGACGAGACCCTGGCGGCGATGAAGGTGAAGGCCGGCAAGGACGAGTTGACCCTGTCCGAGGCGCTGAACCGGCTGTCGGATCCCAAGACGGCGCGGCGCAAGGCGGCGGCCGAAGGGCTGAACGAGGCCTTGGGCGCACGGGCCGGAACCATGGCCCTGGTGCTGAACACGGTGGCGGCGGACAAGGCGCTGGAGGACCGCTGGCGTCGCTTCGGACGGCCCGCCGACAGCCGCCACCTGGCCAATGAGGTGGACGGCGAGGCGGTGGACGCCATGGCCGAGGCGGTGGCGGCCGCCTATCCGCGCCTGTCGCATCGCTATTACGCCCTGAAGGCCCGGGCCATGGGCAAGGCGAAACTGGACCAGTGGGACCGCAACGCCCCGATCGAGCCCACCGCGCCTCGCGGCTACGACTGGGCGGCCGGCAAGTCGCTGGTGCTGGAGAGCTTCGCTGACCTGGGCGAGGAGTTCGCGGAGCGGGCGCGGGGCTTCTTCGACCGACCATGGATCGACGGCAAGGCGCGGCCGGGCAAGCAGTCCGGCGCCTACGCCCATCCGGTGACCTCCGACCGTCACCCCTATGTCTTCCTGAACTGGATGGGCGAGCGGCGCGACGTCCTGACCCTGGCGCACGAACTGGGCCACGGGGTGCACCAGACGCTGGCGGCGGGGCAGGGCAGCCTGCTGGCCGACACGCCGCTGACCCTGGCCGAGACGGCGTCGATCTTCGCCGAGGGGCTGACCTTCGACCGGCTGCTGAAGACGGCGCCGGAGGCCGAGAAGCGGGGCCTGCTGGCCGGGCGGATCGAGGACGGGCTGAACACGGTGGTGCGCCAGATCGCCTTCCACCGCTTCGAGACGCGCTTCCACGACGAGCGGGCGGCGGGCGAGGTTGCGGTCGGGCGGATCAATGAACTGTGGCTGGAGGAGATGGGCGGTTCGCTGGGCCCGGCGGTGACGCTGAACGCCGGCTATGAGCACTGGTGGGCCTATGTCAGCCACTTCGTCCATGCGCCCTTCTACGTTTACGCCTACGCCTTCGGCGACCTGCTGGTGGCGGCGCTGATGGAGACGCGGGCCAATGACCCGGCGGGGTTCACGCCGCTGTATCGCGAGCTGCTCGCGGGGGGCGGGTCGAAGGGCTACGTGGAGGCCTTGGCGCCGTTCGGGCTGAACCCACGCGATCCGGCCTTCTGGACGATCGGCACGAAGCGGCTGGAGCGGCTGGTGGACCAGTTCGAGGCGCTGGTGTGAGTTGACGGAGGGGCGGGGCCGGGCGAGCGTCCGGCCCATGCGCGCCCTGATCCTCGCCGCGGCCCTCGCCGCCGCCCCGCTGTCCGCCCTCGCCCAGACGCCCCTCCCGCCCGCCGCGGCCGAGGCGCCCGCGCCCGTTCGCGCCATGGCCGCCGGCTACAAGGCGCTGATGGTGTGCGGGGCGCTGAAGAACGCCGAGGCGGCCGGGGGCGAGCGCACGCTGGCGAGCGTCGAGGCCAATGAGCTGGTGGGGACCTACCCCGAGCTGGCGCCGCTGGTGCGGGAGATGACGGCGGAGGTCGGGGAGCGGACGGTGTCCGTGGCCTGGGACCCGGTCCTGCCGCCACGGACGGCCGTGTGGTCGCCGGGGCGGGGCTGCGCGATCATGCCGGTCGGCTGGACGGGCCAGGTCGAGGAGCTGTTCCTGCCCGGACGCCGCATCAATCGGCCGTTCGACGCGGGCGCGCCGTCCGGTGATGCGGTCCGGTTGGGCGAGGCGGTCGGAAGGGCCTTCTCCGGCGGCTACGGCGAGGGCGCGAACACCACGGCCGTCGTGGTGCTGCAGGACGGCCGCCTGGTGGCCGAGCGATACGCCGACGGCTTCGGCGTCGACACGCCGCAGCGCACGTGGTCCGTGGCGAAATCGCTGGCGGGGACGATCATCGGGACCGCCGTGCAGCGCGGCGAGGTCGATGTGGACGCGCCCGCGGCGATCTCCGACTGGGACCGGCCGGGAGATCCGCGGCAGGCCATCACCCTCGACAACCTGCTGCGCATGGCCTCGGGCCTGACCAGCGACACGGCGGGCAACCGGACGGACGCACTCTATTTCGGCGGGGTCGGGGTGGACGAGCAGGCGCCGACCTGGCCGCTGATCGCGGCGCCGGGGACGCGCTACCGCTACGCCAACAATGACACCCTGCTGGCCGTGCTGAGCATCGCGGACACCTTCAGGGAGCATCCGCCCGCCGAACTGTTCCGGCGCCTGGGCATGCACGACACCTGGGCCGAGACGGACTGGCGCGGCAACTACATGCTGTCCAGCCAGGTGTGGTCGACCGCGCGGGATCTGGCGCGGTTCGGTCAGCTGTATCTGGACGACGGCATGGTCGACGGCGAACGCCTCCTGCCGGAGGGATGGCTGGAGTACGTCTCGCGGCCGTCGGGACCGCAGCCGGGCGGGGCGCAGGGCTATGGCGCCACCTTCTGGCTGATGAACCGGTCGGAGGGCGTGCCGCCGGACACGATCTCGGCCAACGGCAACCGGGGGCAGTATGTGATCATCGTCCCCAGCCGGGACATCGTCATCGTCCGCCGCGGCGAGGATCCAGCCGGAGCGCGGTTCGACCCCGTCGCCTTCACCCGCGACGTGCTGGCGGCGCTGGACTGAGCGAATTGTCGCCGCCCGCTTGAGCCGGCGTGCGGCCCCGCTATAAGGGCCGCAACGCCTTTCCAGATTCCCGGACCCGATCATGGCCGACCCGCACCCCGCCACCGACGCCCACGACGCCTACGTTCGCGGTTCGCAGGAGATCAGCGAGCAGAACGCGACCTTTGCGCTGTTCATCGGCCTGGCGAAATGGGGCAGTCTGGCCATGGCCGTGGCGATCGCCTTCCTGCTGATC
>JAEYUE010000300.1 GCA_023433655.1 Pseudomonadota bacterium
TCTGGAGGCTCCCGCCCGCGTCACCGGTCGAGGTGACGCTCGATGCGCCGCCGCCATTCGAGGCGGGAACGCCGGCGCCCCCGGGGCCGCCCGCCCCACTGTCTGCGTCGCCCGCAGCTCCGCCGCCGCCGCCACTGGCGATCAATATGGCGGTGGAGCCGAGATGAACCGCGGAATCGCCGCCAGCGTCTCCGGCCGTAGCGACCCCGCCGGCGCCGCCCGCGCCCACGGACACCACCAGACCTTCGGCGAGCATATCGGCCGGCCACACGCCGCGGCTGACGCCGCCGGCGCCCCCTCCGCCCCCGCCGAAGCGCGATCCCGAAGCGCCGAAGGCCCCGCCGCCTCCGCCGCCCCCGCCGCCGATCGCCACCGCCTCTATGGTTCTCGCCCACGAGGGAACGGCGTAGCTGCCATTGGAGGTCAGGACGGTCACCGCCCGGCGCGCCGCGCCCTGGTCGAAACTGACCCGCCCCGACTCGCGGTCGACCGACCAGACGTCCCGCCAGATCGCCCCGTCCGCGCTCACCTTCAGCCGCAGATCGTCGTCCCCGATCAGGCCGAGTTCGGCCCGTCCGCCCCAGCCGCTCTGGAACAGCAGCGACAGCACGTCGGCCGACCCCTCCTTGTTCAGCGTCAGCCGCAGGGCTCCGTCGCCGCCGTCGGCGGTCTCGACCGCTGTCCAAAGCGCCTTGTTCAGGCGCGCGGCGAAGGGGTTGCCGGCGTCTGCCGTGGTCCCCAGCCCGAGACGGGTCAGGCCCTGGAGCGCGCCGAGCCGTTCGCCCAGCGGCGCCCAGGCCGCGTCGTGACGCACCACCACCTGTCCCGCGTCGAGGATCACGGCGATCATGCCGTCGGCGGCTTCGACCACACTCCACCCGCCGGCTTCGGCGCGCACCAGGGAGCCTTCCGGCCAGCCGCTCCAGGCTTCACCCGTGGCCCCTGCCGGGAGGATATACAGCGCCCCGTCCGGCGGATCTGACGGCTGGGCGGCCTGGGTCCGGCTGACGACGGCGGTCTGGACCACGGCGTCCAGCCGGGTCAGGGCCTCGTTCAGGGTCACATGCTTCTGCATCTGGCCCGCCGCCAGATAGGGCAGCCCGAGCCGGGCGGATTGATCGTCACTCATCAGATTGGTCTCCGAAAAACCTGTCGGAGATCAGTCTGCGCCCCCTCGCTCCTCAGGCGCGCTCATGACGCTGACGAAGGAACGTTCCGGCCTGCGATCAAACACTTGGCGAAAAAATCCACGGGGGCAGCGGCCGGAAAGCCAACAAGGAATAACGCCGGTCAGTCGTGAAGATAGGCGACCCGACGCAGGCCGCCGCGCCGCATCTCGGCGACATGACGGTCATGCTCTCCAGAGGCGCGCGCCTCGCGCTCGCTCGCCTCGACCCAATGGGTCGTCTCGATGTGCTTCTGCAGCGCCTTGGCGGCCATCAGGTGGCCGGGGAACAGGACGTCGACCACGCTGGGCACGAAGTCGAGGAAAGGGACCTCGCCGATGGCCGTGGTCACGCTGTCCAGCCCGAGGTAGGCGACCATCCGCGCCACCGTGGCCGGTGACGCCTTGACCCGCGCCGCCTGCAGCAACAGCCAGCCGGCGGCCCCGAGGCTGTAGGCCGTGCCGACCACCGGCACCCAGGTGAGCAGACCGTCGAGGCCGATGCCGAAGGGTCCGATGCCCACCGCCCGGTCCGAGAGCTTCTTCACGCCCTCGACATTGGTCCAGATCTTCTCGATATCGCCGATGGTCCGTCTGGCCATTCAACCCTCCAAGCGGGACCGTAACGCGCCATGACGACGCCTGTTCATCGCATCCTGCAAGCCCTGCGGCGGCACTCGCTTCGGATGGGGCCTGTCGACGCCCTCGTCCGCCTCGTCCTCGCCGCGCCGCTTGCGATCGGGCTCGTCGCCCTAAGCGGCGTCGGCCACCGCTGGTTCGACATCCTCGCCCAGTTCACCGCTCCGGCCCTGGCGGCGACCGCGGCGGCCACAGCCCTGCTGGCCCTGACCCGTGGCAAGGCCGCGGCGCTGCAGGGCCTTCTGGGCTGCGCGGTCCTGCTCGTCGCGGTCGGTCCGCAGTGGTTTCCGGGCGGCCCCCGCCCCGCCGACGGCGCCCCGATCGTGCGGATATATTCGGCCAATGTGTGGGCCCGGAACACGGACGTGGACCCGATCCTCGCCTCGATCCGGGCCGCCGACGCGGACGTGGTGGTGCTGATCGAGCTGGGCGACGCGCCGGCGGAACGACTGGACGAGCTGCTGGCCGGCTATCCGCACCGGGTAGTCACGCCGCGCATTGAGCGGCCCAGCGGCCCGGCGCGGTCGGTCATCGCTTCCCGATGGCCGCTGACGGCCATTCCCGACCGCGCCGACGGCCTGCACGTGGTCGGGGCGACGGTGCGGACCTCGCTCGGCCCCGTCCACCTGCTGGGCGTGCACCTGACCCGGCCATGGCCCTTCCAGGAGCAGTGGGGGCAGATCAGCCAGACGATGGCCCTGCAGGAGATCCTGGAGGACCTCGACGGCCCGGTGGTCGCCGCCGGCGATTTCAACAGCGTCTCCACCGCCCGCATCGGCAAGCAGGTGCGCCGCGATCTCGGCCTGCATCCGGCCCCGGGTTTCCCCGGCACTTGGCCGTCCTTCCTCCCTTCGCTCATGGGCATGACCATCGACCAGGTCTGGGTCAGTCCGGACCTGGCCTACGTCAGTCGCCGCCTCGGCCGGGCCAACGGCTCGGACCACCGCCCGGTGGTCACCGAGTTCACCCGTGCGGCAAACTGAGCAGGGCCCGCAGCCGGTCCTCGTGACCTGAGGCCGGGAAGTCGTCGGCAATCCAGCCGTCCTCGAAGGCCCTGAGCAGGCGGCCAGTCTCCGGGCCCGCCGCGACTCCCAGCCGGGCGAGGTCGCGCCCGCCCACCGGCAGCTTCGGCCGGGTCCAATCCTCCGTCAAAGCCAGCAGCCCGCGCGCCTCGGAGGCCCGCTCCGGCGCCTCGGCCCAGCGGCGGCGGACGGCGTCGGCCACGGCCTGTTGGCCATGCCGATAGAGGGCCGCCCGCGCCTCGCGGTCGCTCATCGACAGGCTGACGTCCGGCAGTGCCCGGGCCGCGAAGGCCAGCCGGTCCCGCACGGCGTTGGGCAGGCGCAGCCGGCGCGACGCTTCCAGCGCCACGCGCTCGTCGGGCGGCAGCAGGACCATCAGCCGGACCACCGGGTCGCCGCCTTGGGCGACCACGGCGCCGAACAGCGGCGTCAGGCCCGCCTCGGGCAGGACCTGGCGCAGCACCCCGGCGTCCGCCATGGCGGCCACCGCCGGGCGCGGGTCCGGGGCCGAGAGCAGCTTGATCAGCTCGCCCGAGACGCGCTCGGCCGACAGCCGGGTCATGCCGGAGACGAGGTCGCGGCAGGCGGCCAGACCGGCGTTGTCCGGCTCGCCCCGCCCGTACCAGGCATGGAAGCGGAAGAAGCGCAGGATGCGCAGGTAGTCCTCGTGGATGCGCGTGGCAGGATCGCCGACGAAGACGACCCGGCCGGCCATGGCGTCGTCCACGCCGTGACCCGTCGGATCGAACACCCGGCCTTCGGCGTCGGCGTAGAGGGCGTTGAGGCGGAAGTCGCGGCGCGCGGCGTCCTCGCCCCAGTCGTCCGTAAAGGCCACCGTGGCGTTACGGCCGTCGGTCGAGACGTCGCGGCGCAGGGTGGTGATCTCGAACGGCTGATGGTCGGACACGGCGGTGACGGTGCCGTGTGCGACGCCCGTCGGGACCGCCTTCAGCCCGGCCGCGCGTACCGCGGCCTCGGTCTGGTCCGGCCTCAAAGTGGTGGCGATGTCGATGTCGGCGACCGGGGCGCCGATCAGGGCGTTGCGCACGCAGCCGCCGACGAAGCGAGCGCAGCCCGGGCCGCCGACGGCCTCGAGCGCCGCCATGACGGTGCGGGTCGTCGGGGCGGTCAGCCAGGGCTGTTCGAGGCGCGGGCCGGTCACGCTGCGTCCTCGTCGACGGCGGCGGCCGGTTCCGGCTCCTCCCCATAGAGCCGATGTCGCAGGCCGCGCAGGATAGCGGCCGTGGCGCCCCAGATGTAGCGCTCCCGCCAGGGCATGGCCCAGAACCAGCGGCGCGGCCCGTTCTCGGGATCGTAAAAGTCGCGGCGATGATTGGCCGGATCCATCAGGAAGTCCCACGGCGCTTCGAACACCTCGGCGACCTCATCGGGCGAAGGGGTGACCGCCGGCGGCTCGGCCAGCCAGCCGACCACCGGCGTGACCATGAAGCCGGTGACCGTCTCGTAGCCGTCGCCGACCCCCAGCACCTCCACCGCGCCCGGATCGAGTCCCACCTCCTCCCAGGCTTCGCGCAGCGCCGCCTGGTCGGCGGTCTCCCCGGGATCGAGGCGCCCGCCCGGGAAGGCGATCTGGCCGGTGTGGCTGGCCAGGCTGTCGGACCGCCGCGTCATCAGCACGGTCGCCCCCTCCGGCCGGGCGATGATCGGCGCGAGAACGGCGGCAGGCCGCAGGATGCGCCCCGGCCGCGGCGCGTCCGGGTTGAGGTCGAAGTCGGAACGACGCGGCGCACCGTCCGGCCGCCATGCCGAGGCCGGCTCCAGCCGCTCCACCAGGCGACGCCGCAGGGAGACGAGGCTCATGACAGGCCCGCCCCGGCCGGGCCGAGGGCGAAGGCCGCACCGCCGGAGCGCACCACGAGCCGCTCGTTCTCGACCTCCGCACGGTCGACCAGTTCGTAGAACGCCGGCCGGGCGATGCGTGCCCACAGTTCCCCGCGCACGTGCAGGGCCGGCACCGGCTCGCCCGAAGCAGGATCGGTCTCGACGAGGATCGGGTGGTCGGGCCCGGCCCGGACGACGTCGCCGACGTCGGTGGTGAAGACCAGGTCGCCCTCTTCCCCGCTGACCGTGACGGCCCGGAACGGCAGGTCCTCGACCCGGATAGTCAGCTTCTCCACCGGGGTGACCAGGCAGTATCCGTCGGGGTCCTTGCGCAGCACGGTCGAGAATAGCCGCACCAGTTCCGGCCGGCCGATCGGCGAGCCCTCGTGCAGCCAGACCCCGTCCCGGCGGATCAGGATGTCGATGTCGCCGCAGTGCGCCGGGTTCCACAGGTGAACAGGCGGCAGGCCGCGGGCGGGCGCCTGCGCCGCCGCCTCGGCGACGGAGGTCAGGCCGGACGGACGGTCGGCGGGAACGGACATGGATGCAGACTTAAGGCGCCCGGCGGCGCTGGCAAATGCCGGACGGTCTCAGACGGCCCGGACGTCGCCGGAGACCGGCCCTGCCCCGCGCCACAGCACGCGGCGCGGATCGACCGGTCCCGGCAGGCGCGCGTCCGGAGCCGCCTCGAAGCCGAAGCGCCCGAAATAGGGTGCGTCGCCGACCAGCAGGACGCCCTGCCCCCTCGCCTCGGCCCAGGCGAGGCAGGCCTGGACCAGTTCGGCCCCCAGACCGGCCCGGCGGTGGACGGCGGCGACGGCGATAGGGCCGAGGAACAGGGCCGGCGCTCCGCCCACGCTGATCGTCCATAGCCGCACCGATCCGACCGCGACGTCGCCTTCGCGGGCCACGAAACCTGCGGCCACGGACGCGCCCTCGCGCAACCGCTCGGCGGTCTTGGCGAAGCGGCCCGGGCCGAAAGCGTCGAGCACAAGCGCCTCGACGTCGGCGGCGTCGGCGGGGGTCTCCGCGGCGATGTGCGGAAGCGGGGCGAAGACGGGCGTGGCGGACATGGGCGCGCGCACCTAAGGGCCGCGCGGCCCCGAATCAATGGAATTCTCAGCCAGCCTTGGAGAAGTCCGGGGCGCGCTTCTGCGTGAAGGCCATGAAGGCCTCCATCGCCTCGGGGCTCTTCATCTGGCTGCCGAAGGCCTCGCCCTCGCGCTGCATCAGCGCCCACAGGGATTCTGCGTCGCGCATGAGCCGCTTGGTCTTGCGGATCGAGTTGGGGGCGCGGGCCGCCAGTCGCGCCGCGAGATCCGCCGCTGTCGCCTCGACTTCCCCGGCGGGAACGGCCCGGTTGGCCAGCCCCCAGGCCACGGCCGTGCGGCCGTCGATCGGCTCGCCAAGGGCGAACATCTCGAAGGCGCGCTGATGGCCGATGGCGGCCGGCAGCAGCAGGGACGAGGCCGCCTCGGGGGCCAGGGCGAGATTGATGAAGGGCACGGACAGCAGGGCGTCCTCGGCCACCACCACCATGTCGCAGTGCAGCAGCAGGGTCAGGCCGATGCCGACGGCCCGGCCCCGCACCGCCGCCACGGCCGGCTTGTCCAGCTCGGCCATGGCCCTGAGGAAGCGGAACACGGACATGTCGAACGGCTGCTCGGTCTGCGAGCCGATGGCGATGAAATCGCCGATGTCGTTGCCCGCCGAAAAGGCGTCGCCGTCGGCCCGGAACAGGAGGACGCGCACCGCGTCGTCGGTCCGGGCCCGCTCGGCCGCGTCCGACAGCGCCGCATACATCGCCTGGGTGATGGCGTTCTTCTTCTCGGGCCGGGCCAGGGTCACCGACAGGACGCCCCCAGCCAGTTCGGTCTTGATGTGATCGGTCACGTCCCGGTCTCCTTCGTGATTGCGGTCCACCAGTCGACGCCGTCGGCGTCGCGGCGGCGCGCCGCCCGGCCCCGGCGGAGCAGATGGTTGAGATGCGCCAGGCTCTCGCCCGTGGCCATGCCGCGCACGCCGTCATCCACGGCTCGTGCGAACAGGGCGGCGAAGACATCGACAGCCCGGGAGGGGCGGGTCAGCGCCCGTTCCAGCCGCCGCAGCGCAGTCTTGTGTCCCCGGATCAGGGCGTCGAGGCGGGCCTGCACCCCGCGGAACGGCTCGCCGTGCGACGGCAGAACCACCACATCCTCCGGCAGGACCTCCTTCATGCGCACAAGCGAGGCCAGCCAGTCGCCCAGCGGATCGGCGTCCGGCTCCGTCGGCCAGACCGAGACGTTCGAGGAAATCTTCGGCAGGATCTGATCCCCGCCCAACACCAGACCGTCGGCCTCGCGCCACAGGCAGGCGTGCTCCGGACTATGTCCTTCGCCGACCACCACCCGCCAGTCGCGTCCGCCGATCGACAGGCGGTCGCCCTCGCGCATGCGCAGGAAGCCGGTCGGCAGCGGCGAAACGGCCTTGCCGAATCCCCCGTAGCCGGTGCGGTAGCCCTGCAGCTGCGCCTCGTCCCAGCCGGCGGCGCGGTAGAAGGCGGCCCCCTCCTCCGGCGCCGGCTGGCCGGTGTCGGCGATCAGCATGCGGGCCGTGACATACTCCAGCCGGGTCATGACCAACGGCGCCTCGAACCGCCGGCAAAGCCATCCGGCGAGGCCGATGTGGTCCGGGTGCATGTGGGTGCAGATCACGCGCGTGACCGGCCTCCCTTCCAGCGGACCCGCCAGCAGCCGGTCCCACTCGTCCCGCGTCGCGGGCAGATTCAGGCCAGTGTCGACCACGGCCCAGCCCTCGCCGTCGCGGAGGGCGTAGACATTGATGTGGTTCAGCACGATCGGCATGGCCAGCCGCATCCACAGGATGTCCGGGGCGATCTCGACCGCTTCTCCGGCGGCGGGCGGTGGGCCGAACGGATAGGTCAGGCCCCGCGCCTCGCGCGGCCCGTCGTCCCTCTCCGCTGCTAACAGCCCGTCGGCCAAGTCCGTCTCCAATCGAAACTTAGGCAGGATAGGACGAAGGCGGCGGACGGCGCCACCCGTTTCTGTCGCCTTGACCCCGCCACATGCGGCGGCCAAGGATTTGCCCACCGATTTTCCTTCCCGGAGTTTCATTGTGTTCCACAAGAAGTTGATCGCGCTCGCCGGCGGCGCGATGGCCCTGGCGCTGCTCGCGGCCCAACCCGCCCTGGCGCAGGTCGCGCCGCACGATCCCCGGGGCAATGACGACACCTCGGACCGCACCAGCGGCGTCATCCGCGGCGACCGCGTCCTGCCCGGCCGGATGAGCGACGGCGCGCGCGAGCGCCGGGACCGCCGCCGCAACCGCGACCAGCAGCAGCAGGAGGCCGCCCCCGCGCCGACTCCGGAGGAGAACAAGGCCGCCGCCCAGGCCGTGCTGAGCGCCGCCGGCGTCAGCTGCCAGGTTTCGGAGGCGACGCTTCTGGGCGTGACCGCCGAACAGCACTCGACCTACGAGGCCGTCTGCGCCGAAGGACCCGGCTACCTCGCCGTCAGCTCCACCCCGCCGCAGACCTTCAACTGCCTCGAGCTGGCCGGTCAGGCCGAGACGACCCGTCTGCGCGACCCGGAGGCCGACGTCGGCCAGCAGTGCACCCTGCCGGTGAACCTCGACCCGGTGCCGGTGCTGACCGCCTACGCCCGGGCCGCCGGCGTGGCGGACTGCACGGTCGAGAAGGGCTCGGCCATCGGCAAGAGCACCACGGGCAACACCATCTATGAAATCGGCTGCGCGGGGCGCGACGGCTTCTGGCTCGAGAAGACCGGCGACGCTTGGCAGGCCACGCCGTGCTGGGACCTGGCCCTGATGCAGGAGGCCTGCCGTTACTCCAGCGAAGCCCAGATCAAGGGCGCCTGGACGCGGATTCTGGCCGGCACCCCCGCCGCCGCCTGCGACGTCCAGCAGGCCCGACGCGTGGGCCGCGACGCCCAGGGCCTGACCGTCTACGAGGTCAAGTGCGGCGCCGGCGACGGCTACTTCGCCCGGGTCGGCGACGCCTTCACCGCCCAGCGAGTCCACACCTGCGTCGAGGCGGCGAACATCGCCGGCGGCTGCACCCTGACCGCCGCCGCCGCGGCGACCAGCGAGCAGTAACGGCCTCGCACTCCCGAAGACAGCGCCCCGGAGTTCGCTCCGGGGCGTTTTCGTTTGAGCGATCGGCGCTTCACAGGAGGCCCCGACGCGCCGTAATCATGGCCGATGCGCATCGCCACCTGGAACGTGAACTCGGTCAACGCTCGCCTGCCCACGGTGCTGGCGTGGCTCGAGGCCGCCGCGCCCGACGTCGCCTGCCTGCAGGAGATCAAATGCGTGGACGAGAAATTCCCCCGGGAGGCCTTCGAGAGCCTGGGCTACAACATCGAGACGCACGGCCAGAAGAGCTACAACGGCGTCGCCATCCTGTCGAAGCACCCACTGTCCGACGTGCGGCGAGGCCTTCCGGGGATCGACGCCTCGGGCCATGAGGCCGAGACCGAGCAGTCCCGCTACATAGAGGCCGTGGTCGAGGCGGCGCGGCCGGTGCGGGTTGGCTGCATCTACCTGCCCAACGGCAATCCGCTCGGCACGGCCAAGTTCGACTACAAGCTGGCCTGGTTCGACCGGCTGCAGGCTCACGCCAAGGAGTTGCTGGCGCTGGAGGAGGCCTTCACCCTGTGCGGCGACTATAACGTCATTCCGACGCCGGAAGACGCCCGCAACCCTTCGGCCTGGGTCGGCGACGCCCTGTTCCAGCCGGAGAGCCGGGCCGCCTTCCGGGCGCTGCGCCATCTCGGCCTCTATGACGCCGGCGAACTGGGCAAACAGCCGCCGGGAACCTACACCTTCTGGGACTATCAGGCAGGGGCCTGGCAGCGCGACCACGGCATCCGCATCGACTTCCACCTGCTGTCGCCCCAGGCCGCCGACCGCTTCCGCGGCGTCGAGACGCACCGCGAGGCGCGCGACATGGACAAGCCGTCCGACCACGTTCCCGTCGTGGTCGAGTTGGCGGACTGACCATGGCCGAGGCGCTCCGGGTCATCCTGCTCGTGGCGCTGGCGGCGGCGGCCCTGACCACGGCGGCCCTTGTCCTCGCCTGGTGGATGGAGCCTGTGCGGCGGATGCGCCGGGCCCTGCTCAGGTCGCTGGGCGCGACGCCCGAGGCCGAGGCCCTGTCTCCCGCCGAGGGCCGGGCCGCCGGGCTGGACTTCGACGGCGCCCAGGTCGCGGTGCTGTGGAATCGCGGCGGGACCGGGCTGGTCTACGCCTTCGAGGAGATCGACGGCGGCGAGATCATCGTCGACGGCCATGTGGTGGCCCGCGTGCGCCGCGGCGAGACCCGCAAATCGCTGGACATCCTCGCCCCCGACGCCGAGCAGGTGGTGCTGCGGCTGATGTTCAACGACGCGCGCCATCCCGAGTTCGAGCTGGCCCTGTGGGATGCGACCCTCCCGGTCCAGACCGGCTCGCCCGGCGAGGCGCTACGTCTGGGGCGCCGCTGGTTGTCGCATCTCGAAGCCTTGCTGAAGGCCTGAGCCGCCTGGCCATTGCTGCGCAACCGGGAGGGGACTAGGAAGCCTCGTCCCTGTACCCGAGTTCCGGAGCGCCCGCGGTGGCCCGCCTGTTTGACGCCTATATCATCGCCGACTGGACCGCCGCCGAAGGCAAGAAGCTGGGCGACCAGTCTGTCTGGATCGGCGTGGCCAAGCGCGACGTGCGGTTCCGCCTCTACGCCGAGACGCACAACGTCGCCACGCGGGCCGAGGGCGAGAAGCTGCTCGCGTCGTTGCTGGCCGAGCACCGCAAGCGCGGCGACCGGGTGCTGGTCGGTTTCGACTTCAACTTCGGCTATCCGGCCGGCACCGCCGAGCGGCTGAAGCTGACCGGAACGCCGTGGCAGGCGATGTGGAAATTCATCGCCTCGAACGTGGTCGACAAGCCGGACAACACCAACAACCGCTACCAGGTGGCGGCCAAGATCAACCGGCTGATGACCGACAACCCGTGGCCGATGTGGGGGGCGCCGGCCAAGCAGGCCCAGCGCTGGCTGACCACCACCAAGCCGCCGGCCGGATCGGGCGCCGACATTCCCGAGTTCCGCGCCACCGAGGACGCCGTGCGCAAGGGCCGGCTGCAGCCCAAGAGCGTCTGGCAGATGCACGGCGCCGGCGCCGTCGGCGGTCAGACCCTCGTCGGCATTCCGGCCGTGCGCCGCTTGCTGGACAACCTCGGGCCGTCGGGCGCGGTCTGGCCCTTCGGCACGGGCTGGCGGGCCCTGGACGCCGCGGACGTGGAGCCGCTGTCGGCCCTCGTGGTCGAGGTCTGGCCCTCGATGTTCGAAGCCAGGCCCCAGACCGGCGAGTTCAAGGACCAGGCCCAGGTCCGCGCCACCGCCGAGGCGCTGGCGAAGCTGGACGAGGCCGGCGATCTGTCGAAGGCCTTCGCCCCGCCCAAGGGCGCAGACGAGGCGTTGATCGCCCGGGTCGAGCAGGAAGAAGGCTGGATCCTGGGGGCCTAACCGATCAACGCCCGCGCCGCGGCCCTCGCCTCGTCGGTAATGGTCGCGCCGGACAGCATGCGGGCGATCTCTTCGCGGCGGGCGCTCTCGTCGAGCGCATCGACCGTGGTCGTGGTCAGGCCGGCGCCGTCGGCCTTGCGCACCTTCCAGTGGGCGTGGCCGCGGGCGGCGACCTGGGGGCTGTGGGTCACCACCAGCACCTGGGCGCCCTGCGACAGGCGCTGCAGGCGGACGCCGACGGCCTCGGCCACGGCCCCGCCGACGCCCTGGTCGACCTCGTCGAAGATCATCACCGGCTGGCGCTGGTCCTCGCGCCCGGCCAGCGCCGCCTTCATGGCGAGGGCGAACCGGGCCAGCTCCCCGCCCGAGGCGATGGCGTCCAGCGGCCCGAAGTCCGTGCCGGCGTTGGTGGCGATTTCGAATCGCACCGTCTCGACGCCCAGCGGCCCGCGCCGCCCGTCGGCGACCGGCTCGAAGGCGACGCGGAAGCGGGCCCGCTCGAGCTTGAGGGGACCGAGCTCGCCCATCACGGCGGCGGTCAGCCGTTCCGCCGCCGCCTCTCGCGCCGAGGTCAGCAGCATGGCGGCGACGTCGTAGGCCTCGCGCGCGGCCGAGGCGGCGCGTTCGGCGGCGACGATGGCCTCGGCCCCGTCCTCGATCAGCCGCAGCTGCTCGCGGAAGCGTTCGCGCAGGGTCGGCAGCAGCTCGACGGAGGCGTTCAGCTTGCGGGCGGCGGCGCGCAGGGCGAACAGCCGCTCCTCGGCCTTGTCCAGCCGGCCCGGCTCGAAGTCGAAGGCGTCGGCGGCGGCGTCGACGCAGGCGATGGCCTCTTCCGCCTCAACCAGGGTGCGGTCGATGGCCTCGGCCGCGGCGGTCAGCTTCTGCAGCAGCGGGTGCTCCGGGTCGGTCCCGGCCTGCCCGGCCCGCTGCCGGGCGTGCTCCACGGCGCGCAGGGCGGCGGCGAGGTTGCGCGACAGCTTGTCCCCGCCCAGCGAGGCGCGGGCATCCGACAGGTCGGCGATGGCCTTCTCGGCCGCCCCCAGCAAGGCGCGCTCGCCGGCCAGTTCGGCTTCCTCGTCGGCGCGCGGGTCAAGGGCGTCGAGATCGGCGAGGTTCTGCTCTAGCTCCTCGCGATGGGCGGCGGCCTCGGCGGCGGAGGCCTTCAGCCCGGCGACGGACTGTTCGGCGGTCTTCAGCCGGTCGGCGGCGGCGGCGACCCCGGCCAGCTGGGGCTGCAGGCCGCCGTAGGTGTCGAGCAGGGCGCGGTGGGTTTTCCAGTCCAGCAGGCCGACGGTCTCGTGCTGGCCGTGCACCTCGACCAGGGCCTGGCCGATCTCGCGCAGGGCGGCGACGCCGGCGGGCTGGTCGTTGACGAAGGCGCGGCTGCGCCCATCGGCCGACAGGGTGCGGCGGAGGATCAGCTCCTCGCCCGCTGCGACCTCGAAGCCCTTCTCCGCGATCAGCCCGATCAGGGCGGGATCGTCAGGGGCAGTGAAGACGGCGGTGGCCGAAGCCTGTTTCGCCCCGCCGCGCACCAGTCCGGCGTCGGCGCGGGCGCCCAGCGCCAGGCCGAGGGCGTCAAGGATGATCGACTTGCCCGCACCCGTCTCGCCGGTCAGCACGGTCAGCCCGCCGTCGACCTCGAGATCCAGGGCGTCCACCAGGACGATGTCGCGGATAGAAAGCGCGGTCAGCACGGGCGGTTCCGGGCGCGGCGCAGACAGGCGGAGCGGCGATCAGGCGGATTGGACAAGACGAATCGGTCTCCGGCGACGCCGGAGAATGCGAAGCAACGCCCGCACCCGGCAAGGCCGAGGCTAGCGGAACGGAACGGAAACGTCAGCCCGGGATGATCCGGCGCAGCCAGCTCTCGCGCTGACCTTCCGGCGCCACGTCGGGCCGGCGGCCCTGTTCGGTCAGGAGGGCGTAGGCCTCGGCGTACCACGGGCTGCCGGGATAGTTGTGGCCCAGCACGGCGCCGTTGCGGGTCGCCTCTTCCTGCAGGCCAAGTGACAGGTTGACCTCGACCAGGCGGTAGAGGGCCTCGGGCGTGTGCGAGGTGCGCTGGTAGGCCTCGTTATCGATCACCGCCTTGTACCGGTTCAGAGCGGCCAGGGGCTGGCCGGCGCGCTGATAGTAGCGGCCGATGGACATCTCCTTGCCCGCCAGCTGGTCGTTGACCATGTCGATCTTGACGGTGGCGTCGATGGCGTAGGGCGTGCCGGGATAGCGGCGGGCCACGTCGCGCAGGCCGTCCAGCGCCGCCTGGGCGTAGCCCTGGTCGCGGCCGACGTCGGTGATCTGTTCGAAATTGCACAGCGCCTTCATGTAAAAGGCGTACGGCGCGCTGGGATTGCCCGGGAACAGCTGGATGAACCGGTCGGCCGCGGCGATGGCCTCGGCGTAGTCGTTGGCCTGGTAGTGGGCGTAGATCTGCATCAGGATCGCCCGCCGCGACCACTCCGAATACGGATGCTGGCGCTCGACCTCCTGGAAATAGTCGATCGCGTCGCCCCAGCGCCGGCTCTCAAGGCGCTGATAGCCGGTGTTGTAGAGGGCTTCGACCGGCCGTTCCTCATAGGCGAGGCGGGGCCGGTTGCCGCGGTTGCCGCAGGCGGAGACCGTCAGGGCGGCGACGGCCACGGCCGACAGGATCAGACCGGCGCGAAACTTGGAAGCAGGCAAGGACGACCTCAAAATAACAGGCCGGCGGGCATCCTCCCGTCGGCGCCCCCGGAAACGTGACGCGATCTCTACACCAGCGGACAACCCCGCGCCAATGCAGGGAAGATGCCGGGCAAAAAAGACTCCCGCCCTTGTGGCCGCGGCGTCCCCTGATATGAAGCGCGCCAGCACGGCGGCGGTATTTTCAGCCGGGCGATGACGGCGAAAGGATGACCGGACATGAAGCTGCTCTCTGGCAACTCCAACCGGACCCTGTCCCAGGCCATCGCCGACCACCTCGACATGCCCCTCACCCGCGCCCAGGTGAAGCGGTTCGCGGACAATGAAGTGTTCGCGATGATCGAGGAGAACGTCCGCGGCGAGGACGTCTTCGTCATCCAGTCGACCAGCTATCCCGCCAACGACAACCTGATGGAGCTGCTGATCATAACCGACGCCCTGGTGCGGGCCTCGGCGAAGCGGATCACGGCGGTGGTGCCCTACTACGGATACGCCCGGCAGGACCGGAAGACGGACGGCCGCACGCCGATCTCGGCCAAGCTGGTCGCCAACCTGATCACCCGCGCCGGGGCCGACCGGGTGCTGACCATGGATCTGCACGCCGGCCAGATCCAGGGCTTCTTCGACATCCCGACGGATAACCTGCTGGCTACCCCGGTGCTCGCGCAGGACATCAAGGAACACTACCGCAAGGGCGACGACCTGATGATCGTCTCGCCCGACGTCGGCGGCGTGGTGCGCGCCCGCTCGCTGGCCAGCCGCCTCGACGCCGACCTCGCCATCGTCGACAAGCGCCGCCCCAAGGCGGGCGAGAGCGAGGTCATGAACATCATCGGCGACGTCGAAGGCCGTCGCTGCATCCTGTTCGACGACATCGTCGATTCGGGCGGCACCCTGGTGAACGCCGCCAAGGCCCTGAT
>JAEYUE010000332.1 GCA_023433655.1 Pseudomonadota bacterium
GCAGCGGCGTCTCGTCCTCGTCGGAGGCGCGGGTGGGATCCGGCACCTCGAAGCCGACGGGAATGGACAGGTCCAGCAGGCCGGCCGCCTTCATCTCCTGCACCCCCGGCAGGTCGTACAGGCTCGACAGGCTGAAATGCTCGAGGAATTTGTCCGCCGTCGCGTAGGTGACCGGCCGCCCGGGCGTACGCCGCCGGCCCTTCAGCCGCACGAACCCCATCTCCAGCAGCAGGTCCAGCGTGCCCTTCGACAGGCTAACCCCCCGCACGCTCTCGATCTCGGCGCGGGTGCAGGGCTGGTGGTAGGCGATGATGGCGAGTGTCTCGAGCGCCGCCTTCGACAACCGCCGCGGCTCCTCGCGCTCCTCGGTCATCATGAACGACAGGTCCGGCGCCGTCCTGAACCGCCAGCGGTCGGCGACGCACTCCAGCTCCACCCCCCGTCCCTCGTAGCGCTGGCGCAGGGCCGAGATGGCCCCGCCGACATCGGTGCCCTCGGGCAGGCGGCGGGCGATCTCGGCGGCCGACAGCGGGCCGGCGGCGGCGAACAGCAGCGCCTCCACGCGGCGCTCGATCTCCGTTTCGTCGGGTGCGAACTGGAGATTCACGGCGTCAACTCCAGCGGCTGGCCCCGGCCACGGCGCTTGAGGAAGACCTCGGCGAAGGGCTCGGCCTGTTTCACGTCCATGGCCCCCTCCTTCACCAGCTCCAGGCTCGCCGACAGGGTGGAGGCGGTGTAGCTGGCCTGGGACGGGCCGCCCCCGCCGTGCTTCTCGGGGGCGATCTTCTCCAGCGGCGTCCACTGCTCCAGCCGGGGCAGGACCTCGCGCAACCAGTCTCGCGCAGCCTCCAGCGCGAAGGCCTCGACCCGCTGGCCGGGGCTGTAGCGCCGCTGCTCCTCGCGCCGCCGCTGCGTCACATAGGCGGCCATAAGTTCATACAGGCTGGCGTCGATGCGGTCGGACGGCACGATCACGGTCGCCTCCGGGTCGCCGCGGGTGAAGACGTCGCGCTTGAGCTGTGGCCGCGACTGGATGGCCTCGACCGCCTTGCGCATGGCCTCGAGCTTCTGCAGGCGGAAGGCCAGGGCGGCGGCCATTTCCTCGGCCGGGACCTCGTCGCCCTTGCCCTTGTCGGTGCGCGGCAGCAGCAGGCGCGACTTCAGATAGGCCAGCCACGAGGCCATCACCAGGTAGTCGGCGGCGAGCGAGAAATTGCGACGCCGCGCCTCCTGCACAAAGGCCAGATACTGCTCGGCCAGCTTGGTGATCGACAGCTTGAGCAGGTCGACCTTCTGGGTGCGGGCCAGCGCCAGCAGCACGTGCAGCGGGCCCTCGTAGCCTTCCAGGTCGACGACGAAGGCGTCGCGATCATCCGCCTGTTCGACGGCGCTGAAATCCAGGTTGGGCTGGAAGGCGTCGGTCATGCCTGCGCCTCGCCCACGTCCGGTCCCCGCGCCGCCTCCAGCTTGCCGGCCATCAGGGCGTCGAAGCGGTCACGCGTGGCGAACGGGTCCAACGGCTCGACGTCGCGCACGATCCGCGCCAGCGCCGCCGCGGCCCGTTTCGCAGCCTTGCCTTTCAGCGCACCGGTTCCGTCAGCCACCGCGCGCATCTCCGCGAGGTCGCCGTTGCAGTGCAGGACCACGTCGCACCCCGCCTTGAGCGCCGCCTCGGCGCGGTCCTTCAGGCTTCCCGACAGGGCCTTCATCGACAGGTCGTCGGTCAGGACCAGGCCGTCGAAGCCCAGCCTCTCGCGCATCAGCTTTACGCACTTCTTCGAGGTCGTCGCCGGACGCTTCGGGTCGACGGCGGTGAAGACGACGTGGGCCGTCATGGCCAGCGGCATGTCCGACAGGGCCCGGAACGGCGCGAAATCCCAGTCGTCGAGATGGTCGAGGTCAGCGTGCACCACCGGCAGATCGTGGTGGCTGTCGGCGAAGGCGCGGCCGTGGCCGGGCATGTGCTTGATCACCGGCAGGACGCCGCCGGCCAGCAGCCCCTCGGCGGCGGCGCGGCCCAGCAGGGTCACGGTTCCGGGATCGCGGGCCCAGGCGCGGTCGCCGATGATGTCGTGTGCGCCGGGCACCGGCACGTCCAGCACCGGGGCGCAGTCGACGTTGATCCCCACGGCCGTCAGATCGTTGGCCATCAGCCGGGCCCCCAGACGGACCAGTTCGCGCGCCGCCAGCGGATCGTTGGTCGCCTTCAGATAGGCCTCGGCCGGCGGATATTTGGGCCAGTGCGGCGGGCCCATGCGCTGGACCCGGCCGCCCTCCTGGTCGATCAGGACCGGCGCGTCCGCGTCGCCGACGCAGTCGCGCATTTCGGCGGTGAGGGCGCGCAGCTGGTCCGGGCTATCGACGTTGCGGCGAAAGACGATGAAGCCCCACGGCCGGACCTCGGAGAAGAAGGCCTTCTCCTCCGCCGTCAGCCGGTGGCCGCTGCAGCCGTAGATCGCCGCCGAACGCGTCACCGAAGGATGCAGTCCCCGCCAGAGGCCCGGATGGCGCCGCACAGGGCCCGCGCCTGCTCCTGGCTCAGGCCGGTCACGGTGGTGCGGTAGACGGTGGCGCCGTTCGAGGCCGTGACCTCCTGCACCCGGCGGCTGCCGCCCTGGGTCAGCTGCGGATAACGACCGACCACGGCGTTGTACTCGCGCTCGGCGATGCTGGGGGTCGAGAAGGCGCCGATCTGCACGCCGGACGAGCCGCCCGTGGCCACCGGGGCCGGCTCGGCCTTCTTCGGCGGAGGCGCGGGCGTGGGCGCGGGTTCGGGCGGGGTCTCGACCGGGCGCGGCGCGGGCCGCGGCTGCACCTCTTCCGGCGGCGGCGCAAAGGTGGGTTCGGCCGCCGGAGCCGGGGCCTCGGAATAGACATCGATGCCGGCGGTCGGATCGACCGGCTGGGCGTCGATCGGCGCCGGCGCCTTCATCTCGCCGACCGGCGTGCCGATGGCCGGCGGGGCGTCGTCGGACGAGCGCGGGCCGGCGCGGTAATAGACCACCACCGCCACGATCAGGATCAGCAGCACGACGGCCGAGATGATCAGGGTCATCGGCGGGGCCTTGCCGCCGCCCCCTCCGCCCCCGCCGCCGCGGCGGGGATCGTAGCCCTGGCGGTTGAACGGCAGGTCGTCGTCGGTCGGCGGCGTATAGGCGCCGCGGTCGCGGCCCGGGTTCGGGCGATAGGGATCTTCGTGAGACATGGCCGCGCCTTCCGTCGTGCCGCGCGAATCGACGCGCGGACGCTCATCCTACCCGCCCAGTCGTGCCTTTCGAATCACAGATCGAGGGCGAGGTCGAGGCTGAACAGCTTCCTGTGCTCCTCGATGGCGTAGCGGTCGGTCATGCCGGCGATGTAGTCGCACACCGCCCGCGCCCGCCGCGCCTCGTCCGAAGTCCCGGCCTTGCCCGACCATTCGGGCGGCAGGGTGCCCGGATCGGCCATGAACAGGTCGAACATCTCGCCCAGCAGCCGCCGCGCCTGGCTGCGCGTCCGGTTGACCCGGTAATGGCGGTACATTCGCTCGAACAGGAAACTGCGCAGCACCCCGAGGTCGGCCAGCATGGCGTGCGAGAAGGCGACCAGCGGCCGCGACGCCGTGCGCACGTCCTCGCTGGAGCGGATGGCGTCGGCCTCGATCCGCGCCTCGGTCTCAGCCAGCACGTCCTCGACCATGACCCCGATCATCCGTCGCACCGCCTCGATCCGGACCATGCGGTCGTCGATGTCCGGCCAGTCCTTGCGCACCCCGTGCAGCACCGGCCCGATCAGCGGAACCTCGGCGAGGTCGGCGAGGGTGAACAACCCCGCCTGCACGCCGTCATCGACGTCGTGGTTGTTGTAGGCGATGTCGTCAGCGATGGCCGCCGCTTGGGCCTCGAGCGAGGCGAAGCTGTCCAGCCGCAGGTCCCAGCCCGGCGCATAGTCCGCGATGGCCCGCCAGGCCGGCTCGTCGAGCCGGTGGCTGACCGGACCGTTGTGCTTGACCACGCCCTCGACCGTCTCCCAGCTGAGGTTCAGGCCGTCGAAGCCGGGGTAGCGTTCCTCCAGCTTGGTCACCACGCGGAAGGTCTGGACGTTGTGGTCAAATCCGCCCCACGGCGCCATGCGCGCCTGCAGCTCGTCCTCGCCGGAATGGCCGAACGGCGGATGGCCGAGGTCGTGGGCCAGCGCCACCGTCTCGGCCAGGTCGGTGTCCAGCCGCAGCGCATGGGCGATCGAGCGGGCGATCTGCGCCACCTCGAGGCTGTGCGTCAGCCGGGTGCGGTAGTGGTCGCCCTCATGCGCCACGAAGACCTGGGTCTTCTCCTTCAGCCGCCGGAAGGCGGTGGCGTGGATGATGCGGTCGCGGTCGCGGGCGTAGGCGTTGCGGGTGCGGCTGATCGGCTCGGGGACAAGCCGCCCCCGGCTATGCTCGGGGTATTCGGCCCAGGGTGCGCGCTCGGGGATCAAGGTCGGCGGCTCATGTTCTCGACCGGGCCTTTGCGATCGCCCGTCCGCGCCTCATATAGAGCCGCGTGAGCAGCGTCCATTCCGTCCCGACCTTCGAAATCTCGCCGGCCTCCGGCGGTCACGGCCTGACCCTGTCGGAAAGCGCCGCGCGCCGGCTGGCGAAGCTGGCCGCCGAGGAGGGCCGGCCCGTCATGCTCCGCGTCGCCGTCGACGGCGGCGGCTGCTCGGGCTTCCAGTACCGGCTCGAACTGGTCGAGACCGCCGAGCCGGACGACATCCGCATCGAGACGGACGGTCAGGCGGCTGTGGTCGACCCGGTGTCCCTGCCCTTCCTCAGGGGGTCCGAGATCGCCTTCGTCGACGACCTGTCCGGGGCGCAGTTCGTGGTGCGCAATCCGAACGCCGCCTCCAGCTGCGGCTGCGGGGTCAGCTTCTCGATCTGACCGGCCTCGCCGCCGCGTTGGCCGCCGCCGCCTCGCGGATCAGCGCCTTGAAAGCCTCGGCGTCCACCGTCTCGCCCTCCCGGATGTCGATGCCCCGCCGCGTCCCGCCGTCGAGGCCAGCGTTGAACAGGCCAGTCGGGTCGGCCAAGGCGGCGCCGCGGGCGAAGGTCAGCTTGATCTTGTCCCTGTAGGTCTCGCCCGTGCACAGGATGCCGCCGCGCTCCCACGTCGGCACGCCCAGCGGATTGGCCGCCTTGCGCCACTTGATCGTCTCGACCACCTCGGGCTCGGCCTCACGGATGAGGGTCCTCATCCGCGCCAGGGTTTGGCCGCGCCAGTCGCCGAGCGAGGCGATCTTCGCCTCGACCGCCCGGGCGCCGGCCCCCTCATCCGCAGGCGCCGCGCCGCTCATGACCCGGCCCTCCCGCCGCGCCACCGCCGCACATGCGGCAGGGCGAACATGTACAGGCCGCTGAACATCAGCAGAAACAGCGGCGGCAAGGGCGAATAGACCAGCCACGCCGGTGGCTCGCCGAAGCTGAAGGCGATGGTGTTGGCGATGACCGGCGCGGTGAAGGCGATGGCCAGCACGCGATGGGCCCGGCGAATTCCCTGACTCCAGTTCATCCCGCCGTCGGGGTCCTGTTTGAAGAATCGCGCATGCATGATCAGCGCCCCTGGACCAGTTTCCAGCCGTTGCCGGAGGGATCGCGGAAGCTGGCGTCGACGGCGCCGTAGCGCTCGACCGGCTCCTGGGTGAATTCCACCCCGGCGGCGCGCATCCGCTCGAAGGCGGCGCGGCAGTCGTCGACCGTCAGCACCAGCGGCGGCATGGCGCCCTTGGCCACAAGCTCGCGCAGGGTCCGGGCCGCCGCCTCGTCCACGGTCGGCGGCTGCGGCGCGAACAGGCCCAGCTGGAACGACGGCTGATCGGGATGCTGCACGGTCAGCCAGCGAAAGTCGCCGTTCCGCGCATCCGTGTGGACGCGGAAGCCGAGCCTGCCGACGTAGAATTCAAGCGCTTCGTCCTGGTCGTGCACATACAGGCCGACGACTGCGACACCCTGGCTCATGGGACCTCCGTGGGTTGGGACGGCTCCGTGTTAGCCGCGGCCTCGCGCCGGCGCTTCTCCGAAACTGCTATGTTGAGGTCCGGCCGGTGGGCGGCGGCGACGAAGCACGGCGGGGCCTGGTCCAGCTGGTGCGATGCGGCCCTCTGCCGGGCGCGTAATTCGCCCGGACTCTCGCCGGTGATGTCGCGGAAGGTGCGGCCAAAGGCGCCCAGGCTGCTCCAGCCGGTCTGGAAGGCGATGTCGGTCACCGGCAGGTCGGTGTCGCGCAGCAGGGCCGCGGCCCGCTCGATGCGGCGGGTCAGCAGGTAGCGGTGCGGCGGCAGGCCGAACGCCTCCCTGAACGAGCGGGCGAAGTGGGCCTCCGACACGCCGCTGACCGCCGCCAGACGCGGGATCGGCCAGGCCTCGTGCGAGGCCGCGTCCATGCGGTCCTTCGCCCGCAACAGGCGCCGCAGCAGGCGCGGATCCTGACCGCTCACATCACCTCGCCGGGCAGGGCGGCGGCCTGGCTGATCCAGTCCGCGAAGGCGGCCTCGTCGAGGTCGTCATCCTCGTGGATGTGGAAGTAGCGGACCTGCGGGTGCTTCGACGTCTCGGGCGGCCGGGGCTGCAGATCCGCCCCGCGCAGGAAGCTGACCTTCAGATAGCGGTCGAAGGCATGAACGCTGAGGAACCAGCCCTCCCGGTCCGGCGCGCCATAGAAGGGCGAGTTCCACTTCACCGCCTTACGGACGCCCGGGACCGTGCGCTCGATCAGGGCGTCGACGCGGCGCCAGGCGGGGCTCTTCCAGCCCGGCACGGCGTCGATCCACGCCTGCACCGGGGCGTCGCCCTCGCCCTTCGGAATCTGCGGATTGCCGCCCGAGAGCAGCTTCGGCTTGTCGGCCATGGCGCGTCCTCGACTGTTCCCGCCTGTCTACAGGCCCTTTCCCGGGCCCGCCAAATCGCCAGCTTGATATTAGGCATTTTCCTAATTAGGATGTTTCCTATGAACACCCTGTTCAAGGCCCTGTCGCATCCGGTCCGCCGCCGCATCATCGAGATGCTGCGCAAGGGCCCGCTGGCGTCCGGCGACATCGCCGCCGCCTTCGACATGAGCTGGCCGACCATCACCGGGCACCTGAACGCGCTGAAGGAGGCCGGCCTGGTGTCGCCCGAGCGCGACGGCGCCTCGATCCGCTACCGGCTGGAAATCTCGGCGGTCGAGGAGGCCCTCGCCTTCCTGCTTGCCATGACCGGCGCCCGAACCCCCGAACCCGAAGAGGAGATCCGCGAATGACCCGCCTCACCGCCGCCGACCGCGCCACCATCGCGGTTACTCTCATGATCGTCGTCGCTGGCGTCTGGATCTTCTTCGCCGGCCCGCTGGAGCTGATGCCCTATCACTTCGGAGCCGACGGCAAGGCGGACGCCTGGGCGGGTCGCGAAGCGATCGGCGGCGGCATCGTCGTGCTGGGGCTGCTGACCGGCGTCTTTGCCGGCGGCATGGGCGCCGCTGCGGGGCGGGCCGAGGACCGGGCCCGGGCGCGCGCCCTGCGTTTCGGACAGGTGCTGGTC
>JAEYUE010000336.1 GCA_023433655.1 Pseudomonadota bacterium
GGTGCAGGGCGACCGCCCGGTCGATCTGGTGCTGCTGTTCCGCGACGGCCGGACCTGGCTGGGGCCCTTCGCCCTCGCCCCCGCGCCGAAGCTGTTCTGATGCTCGTCGAACCTCCCGAGGACCCGGAACGCCTGACCCAGGACCGGGCCGTGGTGCGCGCGGTGCGGGCCCGTCTGGCGGGCGGGCCGCGGCCCGAGGCGGACGCGGACGCCATCGCCCTGAGGACGCTGCTCAGGGGGCTGTCGCCGGCGGAGACGGCCGCCGTGCGGGCGGTGCTGGGACGGATCGACGCCGGCCACGGCGCGCCCCTGGTGGTCTGGGGGCCGGCCAGCCAGGTCATCGCCGCCGACCGCTATGGGCTGACCGCGCGCATGGCGGCGACGCCCGAGACGGCGCTGAAGGCCGTCCGCGACGGCGGCCGGGCGCTGATGGACCTGACCGCCTCCTCGGCCTGGTGGGGCCGGCTGCTGGCCGAGCCCGAGCTGCGGGTCATCGCCGCCCTGCCCGACAGCCGGGCGGCGCATCCGCGGGCGCTGATGGTGCAGCGGAGCGCGACGGGGCCCACCGGCGACGACCGGACCTTCTGGATCACCGACAGTCCGCTCGCGGCCGGGCGGATCGTGGGCGCTCTCGGAGAGGCGGGTCTGGCGGCGAGCCCGCTGATCGAGGCCGGCGGGTTGAAGCTGTTCGCCCTGGCGGGCTATGTGCAGGCGCAGGACGGGCGGCTGGACGACGCGCCCGGCGACCTGCGCGGCGTGATCGGCGCCGCGCCCGTATTCTGACCTCGAGGACTCTGCATGACCGACGCCCCCGCGCCCGCGCCCAAGCCCGGCATCCTCGACATCGCCCCCTATGTCGGCGGCAAGTCGCGCATCGAGGGCGTGGCCGAGCCGATGAAGCTGTCCTCCAACGAGAACATGCTGGGCGCTGGCCAGAAGGCCCGCGAGGCCTATGAGGCGGCGGTCCGCAACATCCACATCTATCCGGACGGTCGCGCCAGCAAGCTGCGCGCGGCGGTGGCGGAGCATCACGGGCTGGAGCCCGAGCGGCTGATCTTCGGCAATGGCTCGGACGAGGTCTTCGCCCTGCTGAACCAGACCTATCTGACCCCGGGGGACAACATCGTCACCGGCCAGTACGGCTTCCTCGCCTACCGCATCTCGGCGAAGGCCAACCAGGCCGAGGTCAAGCTGGCGCCCGAGCCGCAGTTCAAGGCGACGCCCGAGGCCCTGCTGGCGGAGGTCGATGAGCGCACCCGCATCGTCTACGTCTCCAGCCCGTCCAACCCGACCGGCAGCTACAACACCGGCGAGGAGATCCGCCGCCTGCACGAGGGGCTGCGCCCGGACATCCTGCTGGTCATCGATGAGGCCTATGCCGAGTACGTGACCGAGACGGACTGGGAGACCAGCTTCGGGCTGGCCCGCGACAGCCAGAACATCGTGGTGACGCGGACCTTCTCCAAGATTCATGGGCTGGGCGGGCTGCGCATCGGCTTCGGCTATGCGCCGCTGAAGGTGGCCGAGGCGGTCGACCGCATCCGCCTGCCGTTCAATGTCTCGGTGCCCGGCATCGAGGCGGCGGTGGCGGCGCTCGGCGACGAGGCGCATCAGCAGGCGTCGCGCGACCTGATCCACACCTGGCGGCCGCGCATGACCCAGGCCATCCGCGGCTTCGGCTTCGAGGTGCTTCCCTCGGCGGGCAATTTCGTGCTGGTGCGCTTCAGGGACGCCGCGCAGGCGCAGGGGGCCAACGACTACCTCAATTCCAAGGGCGTGATCGTGCGGCCTGTGGGCGGCTACGGTCTGCCGGAGGCGCTGCGCATCACCATCGGCACCGAGGACCAGAACCGGGCGGTGCTGGACGCGCTGAGCGAGTTCGCGGCGGCCTGAGCCTCAGCCGCCCTGGCACATGGTCTCGCCGCAGGCGACATAGCAGGCGGTCCAGGCCGGGCCGCCGCCGGGATGCTGGGCGAAGCAGCGGTACTGGCATTCCATGTAGCAGAAGTCGTTCCGCTGGAGCGGCGCATCCGGCGCCTGGGCGGCGGTGGCCGTCGCCATGGCGGCGGCGAGAACGGTGACGCTGAACAGCCTGCGCATTCGGAATCCCTCCATACCCTGAACGGCTAAAGCGGGGCCGCGGAGGGGCGGTTCCCGGCAAAGGTGGTTAACTCAGCCGCGGCGGAAGATGCGGCTGGCGGCCCAGCCGGTGAAGGCGGCGAGGATCACGCACAGGACGCCGTAGCTCCACGGGCGCCGGTGGGCGAATTCGAAGATCTCGCGCTCGATGCCGACCTTCTCGACAGTCAGGGTCAGGTTGGAGACCGAGGCGGGCTCGCCGTCCTGGAACAGCCAGACCTCGGCGAAATACTGGCCCGTGGGCGCCACGGCGGGCAGTTCGATCTCGGCCCGGAACAGGCCGCGGTCGACGAAGCGGACCCCATCCGGGTCGGTGTTGTAGAGCGCCGCCGCCTCGCGCAGTCGGATCACGGCCCGGCGCCAGTCGAGATAGTCCTCGCCCAGCCGGCTGATGACCACGTCGCGCACCCCGTAGCGGGTGACGGTGCGGCTCTCCTCGGGCGCATTGATCCTGAGGTGGTCGACGCCGACGCCGAGGCGGCGCAGCTGGCCGAAGTCGGCGATGTCCGCCAGCGGCCGGGTCGAGGCGGTCATGTAGAAGCCGGGCGCGCCCTCGAACACGACGGGCCGGCTGTTGAGCCAGACGCCCATGTTGCGGGTCTTCTTGACCAGGCGGACGGGGGCGTCCGGACCGCGCACCACGACGACGACATCGGTCGGCTCGTCGCCCGGGTTGAAGACGGCGCCGTAGAGCACGATCGAGGCGCCGCGAAAGCTGGAGTCCACGCTGACGCGGGCGTCGGTCAGGGCGGCGGCGACGCGCAGCTCTTCCTGGGTCGAGGCCGAGCGTTCCGGAGGGGCCGCCTCGACGGCGGGGGGCGGCGGCGGCAGGGCCTGGATCATTCGGCCACCCCCGGGGCGAAGCCGAACAGGTCGGAGGGCCGGACGAACAGCTCCAGCCCCATCTGGATGCCGACCAGCAGGACGATGAGGCCGAGCACGGCGCGCAGCTCCTCGGCCCGGAAGCGCCCGGACCAGCGGGCCCCGTACTGGGCCCCCACCACCCCGCCGAGCAGCAGGATGGTCGACAGCACGATGTCGACCGTCTGGTTGCGGCCCGCCTGCAGGATGGTGGTCATGGCGGTGGTGACGATGATCTGGAACAGGCTGGTGCCGACCACCACGCCGGCCTTCATCCGAAGCACATAGAGCATGGCCGGCACGAGGATGAAGCCGCCGCCGACGCCCATGATCGCCGACAGCACGCCCGCGAAGGCGCCGAGGGCGAAGGGCGGGATGGCGCTGATGTAGAGCCCGGAGCGCGGGAAGCGCATGCGCAGCGGCAGGCCGTACAGCCACAGCGGGCGACGACGCTCCTTGTGCGGCACGACCTCGCCCCGCACCCGGCGCAGGATCTGGCCGAGGCTCTCGTACAGCATCAGGGTGCCGATGGCGCCGAGAAAGATCAGATAGGACAGGGCCACGGCGAGGTCGGCCTGGCCGAGCAGGCGGAGGTAGCGGAACAGCTCCACCCCCAGCAGGGCGCCGAGCACGCCGCCGCCGGCCATGACCGCGCCGATGCGGAAGTCGATCGCCTTCTGGCCGGCGTAGCTGATCACCCCCGAGGTCGAGGAAGCCACGACGTGGCTGGCCTGGCTGGCCACCGCCACCGACGGCGGAATGCCGAGGAAGATCAGGATCGGCGCCATCAGGAAGCCGCCGCCGATCCCGAACAGGCCCGAGACGAAGCCGACCACCGCCCCCAGCAGAACCAGGAGCGGCCAGTTCACCGAAACCTCGGCGATCGGCAGGTAGATATCCAAAGGACCCGCCTTCGGCTGGAACCAGGGTTAAGCGCCGACGAGGCGACGGGGATTCTGTCCTAGACGCACGCCGCGGCGACCGCCACCGTATGCGCCGGAAAGGCTACCGAACCGCCGGATCAGGCGAGCGGTTCCACCTGGAAGGCGTCCGCCGCCGCCCGGGCCGAGCCGCGCTCGGAGGCCGGCAGGGCCGCCCGCAGCCGTTCGACCGCCGCCTGGGCGTCGCCGTCCCCGGCGCGCGCGGCGATCAGGTACCATTTGTAGGCCTCGGGCAGATCCGCCTGGATGCCCTCGTCGCCGCTTTCGTACAGCTTGGCGACGTTGAACTGGCTGTCGACGAGGCCGCCCTCGGCCGCCTTGAGCAGCCAGGTCAGGGCCTCGGCGCGGTCCCGAGCCCCGCCGACGCCCTCGAACAGGTACATGCCGTAGTTGTGCATGGCGCGCGGGTCGCCGGCGTCGGCGGCGCGGCGGACCCAGACGCGCGCCTCGGCCGGGCTCGCCGTCAGGCCGGCGGCGCCGTTCTCGTACAGGCTGGCCAAGTGCAGCTGGGCCGCAGTGAAGCCAAGCCCGGCGGCCTGCTTCAGGGTCTCGACGCCCGCGGCCTCTCCGGCGTCCAGCTGTTCGATGGCCTGGCGGTAGAGCTCGCCGCCGCGGGCCTGGTCCTCGGGCGTGGCTTCCACGGGCACGGCGGCGAGGGCGGCGATCGGCCGGGCGCTGTCGTCGCCCGGTCCGCCGAGGCCCGGGATGTCGAGACCGGCGCCGGTCAGTTCGCCGAAGGCGGCGGCGCCGCCGGCGGTCAGCAGCACGGCCACGGCCGAGGCGCCGAGCGCCTTGCGCACCGTGTCGCCGCCCTTGGCGGCCTGTTTATCGAGCCGCTCCTGAAGTTTCGACTTGCCGCCGCGCTTGAGGCCGAAACCGGAGCGGGCGGGCGCCTCCTCGGGGGCGGCCATGGCGGCGCGGGCGGCGTCGATGGCCTGCCGCGTCGAGGCGGCCCGGCCC
>JAEYUE010000348.1 GCA_023433655.1 Pseudomonadota bacterium
GGGTCCCCCCTCGACCCTGTACCCTCGACCCTCAACCCTCAGCCAACCCCCGACCCGCTGGACTATCCCCTCGGAGCCGCCCGCGCCCAGCTGCACGGCACCTACATCGTCGCCCAGACCCGCGACGGCCTGGTCGTGGTCGACCAGCACGCCGCCCACGAGCGCCTCGTCTACGAGCGGATGAAGGCCCAGATGGCCGAGGGCGCCGTCACCCGCCAGGCCCTGCTCGCCCCCGAAGTGGTCGAGCTCGACCCCGCCGAGGCCGAGCGGGTCGCCGCTCGCGCCGGGGAGCTGGCCGAGCTCGGCCTGATCGTCGAACAATTCGGGTCCGGCGCCGTCCTCGTGCGCGAGACCCCGGCCCTGCTCGGCGACACGGACGTCCAGGGCCTGATCCGCGACATCGCCGACGATCTCGCCGACCACGGCTCCGCCCTGTCGCTGAAGGAGCGCATGGCCGAGGTCTGCGGAACCATGGCCTGCCATGGCTCTGTCCGTGCCGGGCGGGTGCTCTCCGCCCCCGAGATGAACGCCCTGCTCCGCCAGATGGAGGCCACCCCCCACTCCGGCCAGTGCAATCATGGCCGCCCAACCTATGTCGAACTGAAGCTGGCGGATCTGGAGCGGTTGTTCGGGCGGCGGTGAAGCCAGGCCGTCCGTCAGCCTCCCGGAGCCGCAGGCGGGGGAGCCGGCGGCGTCTCGTCGACCGTCTTGAGCGGCGTCCCGAGCAAAGGATGTTCGCCGTGCCAGGCCTCGGAGCCGCAATCGATCTTCATCGCGCGTGCCGCCTTGGTGAAGCTCAGATGGACCGTCTCGAAGTCGACCTCGATGGGGATTTCCCGATAGCCCTTGTAGGGCAGCACGGCATGGTTTCCGATCGGCCAGGTGAAGTCGATGTCGTAGCTGTGCTTGTAGCGAACCTCGATCACGCCCTTGACCCGACCATGCACCGGCGTGGTGTGGATCACCCCCCGCACGACCGTCTGTGTCTTCGGCGGCGTCGTCACGGTCAGGGCGTCGGTGATAGTCAGGGCCTCGGCGGTCACGCCTGTGCGGGTCAGCCCGAGCTTGAAGGTCACGGTGACCTTCTGGCTGACTCCCACGCTACCCGCGGAGCCGCCGCCCGAGCCCGCGGGAATAGTCGCGCTGGCGTTCACGGCGGTCTCGTTGGCCAGTCCCGCCTCCGAGGTCACCGTCCAGCTCGTCGTCCGTGACTCGTTCACCTGAAAGGTCAGGGTTTCGACGGCCGGGTGCTCCGTGCAGTTGGCCGTGCTGACCCGCGTTTCCTGCGACTTCTCCGTCGTGTCCCCGATCGCATCGAAGACCGTCTGGTCGACCCGCACCGTGGTCGAGATGATCTCGATCTTGTGGTTGATGGTCGGATAGTTGAGGGTCTGATCCAGTTCCTCCTTGAGCTTCCGCGCCAGATGCTCCTCGACGGCGACTGTCATGATCGCTCTCCGGGATAAAGGGAGTCACGGCGACTCCACCGATATGCAGGCCGCCATCACCCCCTTGCTTCGCCGCACACGGCTTTCGACGCCGGACCCCCAGGCGGAATAGGTCGGGACCGACGAGTCATAGGCCGGTTCAGTCTCACTGATTTCAAGCCGGCAGCCCGTGGCGCACTTGACGCCGATCGAGAGCTTTCCGTCCGCTTCCGCCCGGGCCGCCGTCAGGGCCGCGGCCCGGGTCGCTCCGTAGCCGACGCCCTCGGCGAAGATCACGTGCTCGCCGGACGGGGTCGTACAACCCAGCTCCAAGGGCGTCTTTTCCATGGCGAAGCTCCGTCGCCAGATAATATAACCATGTTTGGCGAAGCGGCGCAATCAGAGCCGCAGTTCGGCCAGGGCCGCGTCGAGGGGGCGGAAGGTGCGACGGGAACGCCGGTTCCGCGTCCACCTCTAGAGCCGCAGCGCCTCCACCGCGCTGCCGGCCCGGCCGCCCGAGACGACCTCGCCGCCGGCGATGGCGTAGATGACGCCGTCCACCGCCGCCGCGGCCAGCCCGTGCCGCGGCGTCCGCATCGGCGGGCCCGGCTCCCAGCGGTCGGCCGCCGGGTCATAGATCCAGGTCTCGGCGAACACGCCGCCGCCCCCGCCCCGCTGGAACCACTCGCCGCCGAAGGCCACCAGCCGTCCCCCGGCCGCGGCCATGGCCAGTCCGCCGCCGACCTGCTGGCCGGTCTCCGGCGAAGGCGGAATCGGCGCCAGGGTGTCCCAGCGGTCGCCGGCCGGGTCGTAGCGGTCCAGCCGTCCCGTCCCGCCGCCGTTCACCGTCCGCCCGCCGGCGACCCAGATCGCCCCGTCCAGCACCGCCGCCGCCGCGCTGTTGCGCGCCATCGGGCAGGGTCGCGCCGTCTCCCAACGCCCGTCCGCGAACAGCCGGTGGGCGTCGGTGTCGGCCTGGTCGCGCCACTGCCCGTTCGCCTCGCCAGCGGGGGTCCGGCCCGTGATCAGGTGCACCCCGTCGTCCAGCCAGACGCCGACCGCCTCCGCCTGGGGCGCCGGCAGCGGCGTCGTCGGACTCCAGCCGCCGCCCGTTCGCACCCAGCAGTCCGTCATATTGGTCCAGTCGCCCGCCGCCGTCCGCCCGTAGCCGCCGATGGCCATCAGCACCCAGTTCGACGCGACCAGCATCGGATGGTGGCGCGGCTCCGGCAGGCCGCCGCCTTCGGTCCACGCGTCCGCGACGGGATCGTAGAAGGCCACGCCGTTCTCGATGTGCAGGGCCGGGCCGTCGAGGCGGAGACCGCCCGCGACGGCGATCTGGTCGCCGACGACCGCGGCGTAGATCTCCTGCACAGCCCAGGGCAGTGGCGACCGGGTCGCCCAGCCGGCGGCCCCGTCCTGCGCGCAGGCGGCGAACGGAACGGCCGCCGAGGCTCCGGCGGCGGCGAGGAAGGCGCGGCGGTCGATCTGGCTCATGCGGCGCAGCCTGACCTCAAACCGCCGTTCGCGCCAGCCCGCGGCTCACTCCGCCGGCTTCGCCCTCAGGAACAGCACCCGGGCGGCGCCGTAGTCGCGGGCGTCGAGGCGCTCATAGCCCGGCGCGTCGATCTCCGGCTCGTCGGAGCCGCGCTCGAACACGACGATCGCGCCCGGCTTCAGCCAGTTGCCCTCCAGCAGCCGGGCCAGGGTCTGCTCGCCCAGCCCCTTGCCGTAGGGCGGGTCGAGAAAGGCCAGGTCGAAGGCCTCGCCGGCTGAACCCGGCCGCACGCCCAGGTCGGTGGCGCTGCGCCGGTGCACCCGCGTCCGCCCCATCAGACCGTAGGCGTCGGCGTTCTCGCGGATGGCCCCACGCGCGTCCTCGTCGGTCTCGACGAACAGGCAGAAGGCGGCTCCGCGGCTGATCGCCTCGAAGCCCAGCGCCCCCGAGCCGGCGTAGACGTCCATCACCCGCGCCGCCTGCAGCCCCTCGGCCCACGCAGCGTGTTCAAGGACGTTGAACACGGCCTGCCGCGCCCGATCCGAGGTCGGGCGCGTGCCCTGGCCCTCGGGCGCGACGATGGTCCGGCCCTTCAGGCTTCCGGCGACGATGCGCATGGCTCAGCCGCCCGAGCGCGGTCCGCGCGGCCCGCCGGGGCGCGGACCCGGGGGCTTGCTGAAGCCCCGACCGCCCGGCTTCCCTCCGGCGGCGGGACGTCCGCCCGGCCGTGCGCCGAAGCCCGGCTTGCCTTCGCCTCCCTTGCGCGACCCGCCCTTGGCCGGCGGGCGGCGGTCGTCGATGAACTGGTCGTCGCGCGGCTTGAAGGCCCGCTTCGGCCGATCCGGGCGCTCCTCGCCGGAAGCCGCCCCCTCGGGCCGCGCCCGCGGCTTGGAGCTCTTCTTGGGGTGCTCGAATTTCGGCCTCGCCTTCGCCCAGCCCTCCTTCTTCGGGGCCCGGCGACCGGTGTCGCCGCCCTCGGAGGCCGCGGCCTCGGCGGCGCGCACCCGGCTGGGCTTGCGCGAGGGGTCCGACATGGCCGAGCCCGAGCGGCCCTTGACGATCGGCGCCGAGGTGCGGCGGCCGGGAATCGGCGTCGGCGTCTCGACCGTATTGCCGGTCGGCAGGTTCTCGGGCCGGATGTAGTCGGCCAGCATCTCGCGGATCACCCGCGGCCCGACCTCCTCGACCGATCCCACCGGCAGGGTGCCCAGCTGGAACGGGCCGTAGGCCAGGCGGATCAGCCGGTTCACGGTCAGGCCGAGATGCTCCAGCACCTTGCGGACCTCGCGGTTCTTGCCCTCGGTGATCGAGACGCTGATCCACAGGTTGGCCGAGGTCTTCTCGCCCTCCGCCTTCTCCTTGACCTTGTCCAGGGTGGCCTCGACCGGGCCGTAGCGCACCCCGTCGACCGTCACCCCGTCCTTCAGCGTATCCAGCTGGGCCTGGGTCACCCGCCCGCGGGCGCGGGCCCGGTACTGGCGCACCAGCTCGGTCGACGGCAGCTCCAGCGCCCGGCTCAGCTCGCCATCGTTGGTCAGGATCAGCAGGCCCTCGGTGTTGAGGTCCAGCCGGCCGACCGAGATCACCCGCGGCAGGCTGCTGGGCAGGGCGTCGAACACCGTCGGCCGTCCCTGCGGGTCGCCGTGCGAGGTCACAAGGCCGGACGGCTTGTGATAGCGCCACACGCGCGTGGCCTGGGCCGCGCCGATCGGCTTGCCGTCGACGGTGATGACGTCGTCGCGGGTCACCAGCGTCGCCGGCGTGTCGAGGATCTTGCCGTTGACGGCCACCCGGCCGAGGCCGATCAGCCGCTCGACCTCGCGCCGCGAGGCGATGCCGGCCCGGGCCATGGCCTTGGCGATGCGCTCGCTGCGCTTCGGCGCCTCGTCCGGCTTCGGGCCGGGCTTCCCGTCCTTGCCGAAGCTCTTGCCCCCGGCTTTCGGCGGCCCCTTGGGGCCCGTCTTGGCGAAGGGTTTGCGGGGGCCGTCGCGGTCGCCGTCTTGACGCGGGCGCGGCTTCTTGTCGTTGTCTCGGGGATGGCTGGCCATGATGAGCGGTTCATGCACATGGCCTTGGCCTGTGCGCAAGCGGCGGCG
>JAEYUE010000103.1 GCA_023433655.1 Pseudomonadota bacterium
CCCCTCCATCGACAGAGAGAGCGCATGACCAGGATCAAGGTCGCCAACCCCATCGTGGACATCGACGGCGACGAGATGACCCGGATCATCTGGCAGATGATCAAGGACAAGCTGGTCTTCCCGTACCTCGACCTCGAGCTCGACTACTATGACCTGTCGATCGAGAACCGCGACGCCACCGAGGACAAGGTGACGGTCGACGCGGCCGAGGCGATCAAGCGCCACGGCGTCGGCGTGAAGTGCGCCACCATCACCCCCGACGAGGCGCGGGTGAAGGAGTTCAATCTCAAGAAGATGTGGAAGTCGCCCAACGGCACCATCCGCAACATCCTCGGCGGCGTGGTCTTCCGCGAGCCGATCATCTGCTCGAACGTGCCGCGGCTGGTGCCGGGCTGGACCCAGCCGATCGTCGTCGGCCGCCACGCCTTCGGCGACCAGTACAAGGCCACCGACTTCCTGATGCCCGGCGCGGGGACCCTGTCGATCAAGTTCGTCGGCGACGACGGCCAGGTGATCGAGCACGAGGTCTACAAGTCGCCGGGCGCCGGGGTGGCCATGGGCATGTACAACCTCGATGAGTCGATCACCGAGTTCGCCCGCGCCAGCTTCGCCTTCGGCCTGCAGCGCAAGTATCCGGTCTACCTGTCCACCAAGAACACCATCCTCAAGGCCTACGACGGGCGCTTCAAGGACATCTTCCAGGACGTCTTCGACCGCGAGTTTAAGGCCGAGTTCGACAAGCTGGGCCTGACCTACGAGCACCGCCTGATCGACGACATGGTGGCCGCGGCCATCAAGTGGTCGGGCGGCTTCGTCTGGGCGTGCAAGAACTACGACGGCGACGTGCAGTCCGACGTGGTCGCCCAGGGCTTCGGCTCGCTGGGCCTGATGACCTCGGTGCTGATGACGCCGGACGGCAAGGTGCTGGAGTCCGAGGCCGCCCACGGCACGGTCACCCGCCACTACCGCCAGCACCAGAAGGGCGAGGCCACCTCGACCAACTCGATCGCCTCGATCTTCGCCTGGACGCGCGGTTTCGCCCATCGCGCCAAGCTGGACGACAACGCCGAGCTGGCCACCTTCGCCGCCACTCTCGAGCGCGTCGTGGTCGAGACCGTCGAGAGCGGCCACATGACCAAGGACCTCGCGCTGCTGGTCGGCGACCAGCAGGGCTGGCTGACCACCGAGGGCTTCCTCGACAAGGTCGCCGAGAACCTGAACAAGGCCATGGCGGCCTGAGGCCGACGCAGCCGAACGAAACGGGGCCCCGCCGGATTCGCCTCCGGCGGGGCTTTCGTTTGAGCAGACGCGGGGTTCGTGCATTGATGTCGCGAGCCTTGGAGGGCCGCCCGTGAAGAAGCTGTTCGGCAATCTGTTGCTGCTGGCCGTGGTCGTGACGATCGTCAGCTTCTTCGCGGCCCCGGGCGTGGCCTTCTTCGGCATCCGCTCGGCGGCGGACGCCAACGACGTCGCCGGCCTGTCGCGGCTGATCGACTTCGCAGCTGTTCGCCAGTCGCTTCGGCCGCAGCTGTCCGGCAACCCGGCAGCCATGGCGCCGGCGCCGACGTTTCTCGAAGATCCGATCGGGGCGGTGCGGCGTCAGTTCGAACCGCCGATCTCCGCCTCGGCCGCGGACGCCGACGCCTACCTGACCCCTGCGGCCCTGGCGGGCCTCACGCGGGGCGAGGGCCGCTATGCGTCGCAGCGCACGGCCCGGCCTGCCATCGAGAACACGCGCAGCCCTACGCCGACTCCGGTGTTCTGGGGCGTCAACCGGGTGCGCATGGCGGTCACCGACGAGGGCGGCTCGCGCACCATCTTCACCTTCGAGCGCAAGGGGCCGTTCGAGTGGAAGCTGGTCCACATCGGCCTGCCGGAGGGCGCCGCCCCGGCCGTGCCTGCGCCAGCTACGTCAGCGCCCACCACCCCCGGCTAGGCAGTCCGCTCGACTCGCGGCAACCGTAGCCGTGGGGAGGCGTTTCGACGCCAGAGGGTAGCATGATCAAGAAACTCGTCGTCGGTCTCGCCGTCGCGGCCGTGGCCGCCTTCGCCGTCGCCTGGGCCGCGGCGCCCGTATTCGCTGCACAAGCGCTGGTCCGCGCCGCCAAGGCCGGCGACGCCGACCGGTTGGAACAACTGGTGGACTTCCCCGCCCTGCGCCAGAGCCTGAAGGAAGAACTGACCGCCGAGCTGGCGGCGCACATGCGGCGCAATCCCGAGGTGGCGGACAGCGATCTCGGCGGGCTCGGGATGATCCTCGCGCCCATGCTGCTGTCCGGCGCGGTCGACGCGGCGGTGACCCCGGAGGTGGTGGCGCAGATGGTCACCACGGCGGAAGCGCCCGATCCGACCGTCCGGGACCAGCCCGAGCCGGGCGACGCCGGCGACGGCGACGACATCCATCAGGCCTGGGGCTACCGCGACCTGAACGCCTTCGCCGTGACCCTGACCGACCGCGACCACCCGGATCAGCGCCTGGCGCTGATCATGGAACGCCGCGGCCTGTTCACCTGGAAGCTGGCCGCGGTGGATATCCAGAACGACGCGGCCTAGCTGGCCAGGGCCGCGCGCACCGCCGCCAGTCCTTCCTCGGCCTTCGAGCCGTCGGGAGCGCCGCCTTGGGCGAAGTCGGGCTTGCCGCCGGCGCCCTGACCGCCCATGGCCAGCACCGCCGCCCTGGCCAGATCCGCGGCGTTGACCTTGCCGGCCATGTCCGAGGTGGCGGCCACGGTGACCGCGGCCTTGCCGTCGGCGACGCCGATCAGGGCGACGACGCCTGAGCCGACCTGCTTGCGGAAGTCCTCGGCCACGCCGCGCAGCTCCTTGCCGCCGACGCCATCCAGCACGCGGGCGATCAGCTTGACGCCGCCGATCTCCTCCGGCGCGGCGCTTCCGCCTGCGCCGCCGCCCAGCGCCAGCTGCTTCTTCAGCTCGGCCACCTGCTTCTCCAGCGTCCTGACCGAGCCGGTCAGGGCCTCGACCCGGGCCGGGACGTCGCCGGGCTGGACCTTGAAGCCCTGCGCCAGCCGGCGGGCGACGTTGGCCTGGGCCAGCAGGTGCTGGCGGGCCGCCTCGCCGGTCAGGGCTTCGATGCGGCGCACGCCGGCGGCGATGCCGCTCTCCGACACGATCTTGAACAGGGCGATGTCGCCGGTGCGGGCCACGTGAGTGCCGCCGCACAGCTCGACCGAATAGTCGCCTTCGCCGGCCAGGGCCTTGCCGAGGGTCAGGACGCGCACCTCGTCGCCGTACTTCTCGCCGAACAGGGCCATGGCCCCGGCCTCGATGGCTTCCTGCGGGGCCATCAGCTTCGTCTCGGCGGGCAGGTTCTGGCGGACGATGGCGTTCACCTCGTCCTCGATGGCGGCGATCTCGTCGTCGGTCAGCGGGGCGTTGTGGCTGAAGTCGAAACGGATGCGCTCGGCGTCGACCATCTGGCCCTTCTGGGCGACGTGGGCGCCCAGGACATTGCGCAGGGCGGCGTGCAGCAGGTGGGTGGCCGAGTGGTTGGCGCGGGTGGTCAGGCGCGCCTGGGGATCGACCCGCAGG
>JAEYUE010000113.1 GCA_023433655.1 Pseudomonadota bacterium
ACCGCCACGTGTATCTGGACCTGTCCTTCTGGGAGCAGATGGAGCGCCAGCTCGGCGCCTCCAGCGCCGACTTCGCCCGCGCCTATGTCATCGCCCATGAATACGGCCACCACGTCCAGACCCTGACCGGGACCTCGCAGCAGGTGCAACGCGCCCAGCAGCGGGCCGCCGGCCAGGCCGAGGCCAACCGCTACTCCGTGGCGCTGGAGCTGCAGGCCGACTGCTACGCCGGCGTCTGGGCCCGCAACGCCGCCGCCGTCTCGAACGGCGCCGTGGCGCTGGAGGCCGGCGATCTGGAGGAAGGGCTGCGCACCGCCTCGGCCATCGGCGACGACACCCTGCAGCGCCGCCAGGGCGGCCGCGTCGTGCCCGAGGGCTTCACCCACGGCTCCTCGGCCCAGCGCACGGAGTGGCTGCGCCGCGGCTACCAGTCGGGCGACCCCGCCGCCTGCGACACCTTCTCGGCGCTCTAGGGCCTCAGCCCACGGTCAGGTCCAGCGGGCGCGACACCCACAGGGCGGCCTCGCCGAGGTCGATGGCGACGCGTCGCCCGGCGAAGGCCTCCATGCCGATCAGGGCCCCGGGGAAGTTGGGCAGGGGCGGCTGTTCGAACACCCCGACCTGCACCCGCCGGTACAGCTGGTCGGCGAAGGTCACCGTCCGCGCCTCAAGCACCGCCGCCCGGGTGGCGCCGCCGAGCACGAGGCTGGTCCCCACGGTCTGCGGCCGTCCGTCCAGCAGGCCGGCGGCCGCGGCGGTCGACCGGTCCACGGCCAGCAGCGACGAGGCGCCGGTGTCGACGACCGCCTGCACCGTCGCCCCCTCCACCGTGACCTCGGCCACCAGCCCCCCGCCGGTCGCGCGCACGCTGGCGGGAACCAGGTCGGCGGGCCTGACGAAGGCCTCCCGCGCGATCAGCCGCACATGCCGCCGCCCGGGGTCCAGCGCCAGCACCACATGCTCCAGCACGTCGCGGCCGAGGATCAGCGGCGTGTTCAGCCCCTCTTCCGAAGCCAGCGGCCCGAGGTCGAGGATGGCCGCGCGCAGCTCGCTGACGGTCAGCCCCGGGAGCCCGACTTCGACCGTCACACCCCGGCCCATCTGGCTGCCGCCGCCGACGCCGTAGGCGATCAGCGGCATGTCGAACATCGACCGACGCTTCTCCGGCAGGGCCTCGACCAGCCGGCGGTCGATCACCGAATACTGGGCGCCTGTGTCGATCAGGGCGATGACCTCGCGGCCGTCGACGCGCACCGTCACGGTCGGCACGTTTGCGCGGCGGGCGTAGGGCAGCCACGGCGTCGCCCCCGCCTCGCCGAAGCCCAGGTCCGGGGCCGGCCAGAACAGGGTCTCGCGGGCCCAGAAGGCGCCGCCGACGACGACGGTCAGGCCGGCGGCGCGGATCAACAGGTTGCGACGGTTCATGCCCGGCGAACATGGCGTCGCCGGCGACCGGGCGCCAGCGTCGCCGCTGTCACGCCCCCCGCGGGCCGAACGGCACCACCTTGTTCTCCCGGTCGTGGCCGATGTCGGCCGCGCCGAGATAGGGGATGCCGGACCGCTGGCACCAGTAGCGGACGATCTCCTCCGGGGTCAGGCCGAAATCGGGATCGTTCTCGACGATGTCGGACACCCGCCCCAGCCGGATGCCCGCGACCTTGCGGATCGACGGCTGGCCGGTCAGGTGGAACATCATCCGGTCGACCCGGTAGAGCGGCTCCGACACCTCCTCCAGCATCAGCACGTGACCGGTCAGGTTCGGCTCCAGATCCGTCCCCACCAGCGCGTCGAGGATGCTCAGGTTGAAGGCCGCGGCCGGGCGCGGATCGTCATGCAGGCTCGGCTCCCAGGAAGACGCGTCGCCGCGCTTCAGCCAGTTCAGCGCCCTCCACGCCGAGGCGTCGCTGCGCACCGCGTCCGAGGCCATCGGTCCGTGCGCGACGTGCGGAAAGCCCGCCTTGTACAGACCGGCCAGCAGCGTTCCGGCGTCGGAATAGCCCAGATACCGCTTGCCTCGCGCCTCGTCGGTCAGCCGCGGCAGCACCGCCTCGGCGATCCGGCACGAGCCGTAGCCGCCCCGCGCGAACCACACCGCGTCCAGCCGCGGATCGTTGGCGTATTCGACGAAGGCCGCCGCCCGGCTGGCGTCGTCGCCGCCGAAATGCCCGTGCTTGCCGAAGCTGGCCGGGTGGAACACCACCTTGACCGAGCCGTCCGGCACATTGGCCGCGAACCACTCATGCACGGCGTCGGCGCGCTCCCGGCTGAAACGCGAACTGGCGTTGACGATGCCGATTTTCAAATCCGGTCCCCGAACTGTGCTGCCCCCTTCATAGTCTCCGGCGGGCCGTCGAACCAATCCCTTCCCCTCGCCCGCTTCGCCCTCTACTCAGCCCTCATGGCGAACGACTATTTCTTCTGCGGCGTCGGCGGCTCAGGGATGCTGCCGCTGGCCATGATCGTGCAGGCGCAGGGAAACCGCATCGAGGGCTCCGACCGCTCCCGCGACCAGGGCCGGACGCCGGAGAAATTCGCCTGGCTGGCGGCGCACGGCGTCGCCCTCCACCCGCAGGACGGCTCGGGCGTCACCCGTCCCGACCAGATTGTCGTCGCCACCGGCGCGGTCGAGGACACCGTGCCCGACATCGGCGCGGCGAAGGCTGTCGGCGCCCGCATCGTCACCCGCCCCGAACTGCTTTCGCAGCTGTTCAACGCCGCCCCGACCTCGATCGGCGTCGCCGGCACCTCGGGCAAGTCGACCATCACCGGCATGATCGCCTGGATGCTGCACCGCGCCGGCCGCGCGCCCACGGTGATGAACGGCGCGGTGATGAAGAATTTCGCCGACGCCGACCATCCCTTCGCCAGCGCCCTCGTCGGCGGCCCCGACCTGTTCGTCTCCGAGGTCGACGAATCCGACGGCTCGATCGCCCGCTACGACCCGACCGTGGCCGTGGTCTCCAACGTCTCGCTGGACCACAAGTCGATGGAGGAGCTGCGCGACCTGTTCGGCGGCTTCACCGGCCGGGCCCGCACCGCCGTGCTCAATCTCGACAACCCCGAGACCGCGGCGCTGGCCCAGGGCATGGTCGAGACCGGCCGGGGCGACGCCGTGCTCACCTTCGCCCTCGGCAACGACGCCGCCGACTACGCCGCCCACGACCTCGAGCCGCTGGCGACCGGCATCCGCTTTGATCTGTCGGAACGGACGTCGGGCGCCCGCCGGACCGTCACCCTCGCCGTCCCCGGCGCGCACAACGTCGCCAACGCCCTGGCCGCCCTCGCCGCCGTCCGGGCCCTGGGCGTCCCCCTAGACGACGCCTGCGCCGCGCTGGAGTCCTTCGCCGGCATCCGCCGCCGCATGGAGACGGTCGGGACCGCGGGCGGCGTCACCGTCATCGACGACTTCGCCCACAACCCCGACAAGATCGCCGCCACACTGAAGACCCTGCACGCCTTCGACGGCCGCCTGCTGGTGCTGTTCCAGCCGCACGGCTTCGGCCCGCTCAAGCTGATGCGGCGGGAGTTCATCGAGGGCTTCGCCGGCCTCCTGCGCCCCGACGACGTCCTGCTCATGCCCGAGCCGGTCTATTACGGCGGGACCACCGACCGCTCGGTCAGCTCGGGCGACATCGCCGAGGGCGTCCGGGCCGCCGGCCGCCACGCCGAGGCCCTGCCGACCCGCGACGCCTGCGGCGACCGCCTGGTCGATCTGGCCGGCCCCGGCGACCGTATCGTGGTCATGGGCGCCCGCGACGACACCCTGTCCAGCTTCGCCGCCGGCCTGCTGGACCGGCTGGGCTGAGCCCGGGCAACCCTTCCGCCTGCGGGGTATTGTAGCGCTTCATGCTCCAGGTTCCGCCGCCCCCGCCCGAACTGCCCGAGGTCGTCGTCACCGGCGCCCGCCTGCCGCCCGCCGCCTCCGAGGCGGCCTTCTCGGTTCTCCGGCTGGACGAGGGAGACCTGCGCGATCAGCAACGGCTGGACGAGGCGCTGCGCGCCGTCCCCGCCGTCTCCCTGTTCCGCCGCACCACCAGCCTGTCGGCCAATCCGACGACCCAGGGCGTCAGCCTCCGCGCCATCGCCCCCTCGGGCGCGGGCCGCACCCTCGTCACCCTCGACGGCGTGCCCCTGAACGACCCCTTCGGCGGCTGGGTGATCTGGTCGCAGGTTCCGACCGAGAGTCTGTCCGGCCTCGATATCGTGCGCGGCGCCGGCGCGGGTCCGTACGGCGCCGGCGCCCTGACCGGCGTCATCCAGCTCCGCGAACGGGATGCCGGCGCAGTGCTCGACGCCTCGCTTGGCGAATACGGCGGGGCGCGCCTGGCCGGGTCTGGCGCCGCCGACCTCGGCCCTGTCCGCCTCGTCGGCTCCGCCCTCCATGAGACCAGCGACGGCTACGTCCCGGTGCGGGGCCCGGCCGCCGGGGCCGCCGACCGGCCGCTCGATCTCGAGGTGAGGAGCGCCGCCCTGCGCGCCGACGTCCCGCTCGGCGGCGCCGACCTCTCCCTGCGCGCCTCCGTCTTCGAGGAAGAGCGCGGCTCGGGCGTCGAGAACAGCCGCGCCTCGGCCAGCGGCCACGCCCTCAGCGCCGCCCTCGCCCGCCGCCCCGACGGCGGCCGGCCCGGCTGGCGTCTGCAGGCCTGGCGGCGCGAAAGCGACATGACCAACGGCTTCGTCGCCGTCGCCGCCGATCGTTCCTCCGCCTCGCCTGCGGCCGAGCAATACGCCACCCCGGCCACCGGCCGGGGCGTCAACGCCGCCCTCCGTCGGGTCATCGTCAGCGGCGTCGCCCGCGTCGAATGGGAGCTGGGCGTGGACGCCCGCCTGTTCGAGGGCGAGACCCGCGAGCGTTTCCGCAACCTCGGCGCCGGCTTCACCCGCGGCCGCATCGCCGGCGGCGAGAGTTCCGTGGCCGGCGTCTACGCCGACGGGTCGTGGAGCTCCGGCGCGTGGCTGGTCGCCGGCGGCCTGCGCTACGACGGCTGGCGCAACCGGGACGGCCGTCGCCTCGAGACCGACCTCGCCACCGGCCTGCCGACCCTCGACGAGGCCGACCCCGACCGCTCCGGCGAGGTGGTCAGCGCCCGGCTCGCCGCCCGCCGCGACCTCGGAAACGGCCACGCCCTGCGCGCCGCCGCCTACTCCGGCTTCCGGCCCGCGACCCTCAATGAACTGCACCGCCCCTTCCGGGTCGGCAACGACATCACCGAGGCCAACGCCGGCCTCGAGCCCGAACGTCTGGCCGGGGTGGAGGCCGGCTGGGCCTGGACCGGCGACCGCGCCGCCCTGACCGCCACGGCCTTCCGGAACCGCATCGACGACGCCATCGTCAACGTCACGATCGGCGAGGGTCCGGGCACCTTCCCGCGCGCCGGCTTCGTCCCCGCCGGCGGCGTGCTGCGCCAGCGCAGGAACGCCGGAACCATCGAGGCCACCGGCGTGGAAATCGACGGCCGGCTCGACCTGACCGACGTCCTGTCGCTGCGCGCCGCCGCCGCCTTCACCGACGCGGAAATGGATGGCGGGCCCGCCGCGCCCCAGCTGACCGGCCTGCGCCCGGCACAGGCGCCCCGTTGGAGCGCCGTGGCCGGGCTCGACTGGCGGGCGACCGACCGCCTGTCCCTCGCCGCCGACCTGCGCTGGGAGAGCGACCGTTTCGACGACGACCTCAACAGCCGGGTGCTGAAGGGGGCCCTGACCGCCGACGTCCGCGCCGACTGGGCCCTGCGTCCCGGCGTCGATCTCTACCTCGCCGCCGACAACCTGTTCGACGCCGAGGTCGAGGTGTCCGAGACCGGGGACGGCGTGGCCGGCTACGGCCCGCCGCGGATGCTGCGCCTGGGTCTCCGTCTGACGCGCTGATCCGTAGAATCCCTCTATTGCAAACCGTTCGCAAGTTCGGCACAAGCCGGAGGTGACCGACGCCGCCGCGCCCGACCGCCCTCCGAAGGCCCTGAACGCCAGACGCTCGTTCTGGCTCAAGCAGCTGCACCAGTGGCACTGGATTTCGGCGGCCGTCAGCCTCGTCGGCCTGCTGCTGTTCACCGTCACCGGCGTCACCCTCAACCACGCCGCCCAGATCCCGGCCGAGCCGGTCACCGTCGAAGCGACGGCCGAGCTGCCCGCCCCCCTGCTCGCACGTCTCGCGGCCTTTCCCGCCGAGACCACCGACCCGGTCCCGGACGCCGTCGCGCGCTGGGCCGCCAACGCCTTCGACGTCCAGATCGCCGGCCGCCCCACCGAAACCACCGCCGACGAGATCTACGTCGCCCTGCCCGAGCCGGGCGGCGACGGCTGGCTGACCCTCGACCGCGCCACCGGCGAGGCCCTGCGCGAACGCACCACCCGCGGCTGGGCGGCCTGGCTCAACGACCTGCACAAGGGCCGCAACACCGGCCCGGTCTGGTACTGGTTCATCGACGTCTTCGCCGCCGCCTGCCTGGTCTTCGCGATCACCGGTCTGGCCCTGACCTGGATGCATGCCCGCCAGCGCCCGTCGACCTGGCCCCTGCTCGGCCTCGGCCTGCTGATCCCGACCGTCATCGCCCTGCTGTTCATCCACTGAGGCTGTCCATGCGCACGCTCACCCTCGCCGCCACCGCCGCCGTCGCCGGGGCCCTCGCGACCCCGGCCCTCGCCGCCGACCTCAACGTCTCGATCGAGATCCCGCGGCTGTCGGTCGCCGCCTATCACCGGCCCTATGTGGCCGTGTGGATCGAGCGCCCCGACAACACCGCCGTGCGCACCCTGGCGGTCTGGTACGAGGTCTCCAACGTCGCCGAGGGCAAGGACTGGCTCAAGGACATGCGCACCTGGTGGCGTCGCGGCGGCCGCTCGCTGACCCTGCCCGCCGACGGGATCTCCAGCGCCACCAAGGCGCCCGGAACCCACGCCGTCCGCGTCCCCGGCGCCCGCCTGTCGACCCTGCCCGCCGGGGACTACGTCCTCGTCGTCGAGGCGGCCCGCGAGCTGGGCGACCGCGAAGTCGTGCGCGTGCCCTTCCGCTGGGGCTCGGCCAACACCGGCCGCGCGTCCGGCTCCACCGAACTCGGCGCCGTCGCCATCACCGTCACCCGCTAGAGGAAGCCCGTCATGAAGAAGCCCCTCGCCCTCGTCGCGGCCCTCGCCGCCCTCGCCCTGCCGCTGTCGGCCCAGGCCCACCGCGCCTGGCTGGCCCCGACCTCGACCGTGCTGTCCGGGACCGACGCCTGGGTCGGCTTCGACGCCGGGATGTCCAACGGCGTCTTCATCGCCGATCACGCCGCCATGAGCCTCGACGGCCTGATCGTCACCGCTCCGGATGGCTCGACGGTCGCGCCCGAGAACCTGCATCGCGCCCGCTACCGCTCGTCCTTCGACGTGCACCTGACGCAGCCGGGCACCTACCGGGTGGCCAATGTCATGGGCGGCGTCTTGGTCGCCTGGACCGTCGACGGGACCACCCGTCGCTGGCGCGGCGCCGAGGCCGACATCGCCGCCAACGTCCCCGCGGGCGCGACCGACGTCAGCATCACCCGCTCCGACAGCCGGGTGGAGACCTTCGTCACCCTCGGCGCGCCGGACACCGGCGCCCTGGCTCCGACGGGCAAGGGTATCGAACTGGCGCCGGTCACCCATCCGAACGATCTCGTCGTCGGCGAGGCCGCGACCTTCCGCCTGCTCCTCGACGGCCAGCCCGCCGCCGGCCTGAACGTCACCATCGCCCGCGGCGGCACGCGCTACCGCGACAATCCGGAGGAAATCACGGTCGCGACCGGCCCCGACGGCGCTTTCACGGTCACCTGGCCCGAGCCGGGCATGTACTGGATCAACGCCGCCATCCGCACCCCCGCCGCCGACGGCCAACACGCCGCCAGCGCCCAGTACAACGGCGTCGTGGAAGTGCTGCCCTGAGCGACGCTGGCGACAACCGGGTCCTGATCCCCACCCACGGCCACGCCCCGACTCGTCCGGTCGGGTCGACGATCCTCGACCTGTCCGGCGAGACCATGGGCACGACCTGGGCGGCGCGGCTGGTCCCGCCGCCCGGCCTGTCGTCCGAGGCCGCGCGCGAGGCCGTGGAGGCCGAGCTCGCGCGCGTGGTCGGCTGCTTCAGCCACTGGGACCCCCGCGCCGAACTGGCCCGCTTCAACGCGGCCCCGCCCGGCTTCTACGCCGTCTCCGAGCCGTTCTGGACCCTGCTCAATGCGGCGATGGACTTCGCCGACGACACCGACGGCGCCGTCGATCCCACCTTGGGGGCGTTGGTCGACCTGTGGGGCTTCGGCCCGCCGGGACCGCGCCCGGGCGGGGACCTGCCGACGGACGAGGAGATCGCCGAGGCCCTGTCCCGCTCCGGCTGGCAGGGCCTGCGCCTGAACCGCGCTGCCCGCGCCGTCCAGCAGATCGGCGGCCTCAAGCTCGACCTCTCCGGCATCGCCAAGGGCCACGCCATCGACCGCGTCTCCGAACGCCTGGCGGAGCTGGGCGCGTCCCACCATCTGGTCGAGATCGGCGGCGAGCTGCGCGGCGCCGGCGTCAAGCCGGACGGCCGTCCCTGGTGGGTCGAGCTTCAGCAGGTCCCCGGCGCGCCCGCGCCGCGCACCCTCGCCGCCCTGTTCGATCTCGCCGTCGCCACCTCCGGTGACTGGATTCGCAGCTTCGACCACGCGGGCCGCCGCTACGGCCACACGATCGACGGCCGCACCGGCCGTCCGGTCGACAACGGCGTCGCCTCGGTCACCGTCCTCGCCGACACCGCCCTGCGCGCCGACGCCATGGCCACCGCCCTGACGGTCATGGGCCCGATCGAGGGTCCCGCCTTCGCGGAAGCCATGAGCCTCGCCGCGGCCTTCGTGGTCCGCGACCCCGCCGGGGTCCTGACCGAGACCGTCACCCCCGCTTTCGCGGCCATGCTCAAAGAGGGCGAGTGACCGCAGATCCGTCCCGCTGGCTGTGGGCGATGGCCGCGGTCACCGTGTGGCTGGCGCTCGTCGCCCTCGTCGCGTGGCGCCGACGCAGCGCCCGCCGCGTCGCCGCGGTTCGCACCGCCGCCCTCGCCCCGGCCGAAGGCGGCGACGCCCTCATCGTCGCCTTCGCCAGCCAGACAGGGCAGGCGGAGGAACTGGCCTGGATGACCGCCGCCGGCCTGTCGGAGGCCGGCGTCCCGGCCCGCGTCGCCCTGCTCGGCGACCTCGAGCCGGAGCAGCTGAAGGCCGCCGGCCGCATGCTCATCATCGCCGCCACCACCGGCGAGGGCGACGCCCCGGACGCCATGTCATGCTTCGCCCGCCAGCACATGACGGCCCCGTCCGACCTGTCCGGTCTGTCATACGGCCTGCTGGCTCTCGGCGACCGCAGCTATTCCGACTTCTGCGGCTTCGGCCGCACCCTCGATCTCTGGCTGCAGCGCTCCGGCGCCCTCCCCCTGTTCGACCGGATCGAGGTCGACGACGGCGACGCCGCCGCTGTCCGCCACTGGCAGCGCCAGCTGGGCGCCGTCGCCGGCCGCGCGCTCGAGGCCGATTGGACCCCGCCTGCCTTTGATCGCTGGCGCCTCGTCTGGCGTGCCCATCTGAACCCCGGCAGTCCCGGCGGCGAGGTCTGGCGGCTGGCCTTCGAACCGCTCGATCACGCGCCCGTCTGGGCGGCCGGGGACATCGCCGAGATCGGCCTGCCCGCCCTGGACGGGGCCGCCCCGGCCAGCCGCGAATACTCCGTCGCCTCCCTGCCCTCCGACGGTGCGGTCGAGATCATCGTCCGGCTGGCGATCCGCCAGGATGGCTCGCCCGGCCTCGCCTCCGGCTGGCTGATCCGTGACCTCGAGCCCGGCGATGCGGTCGACCTGCGCCTCCGGACCAACCGCAGCTTCCATAGCCCGCGGCCCGAGGCGCCGCTGATCCTGATCGGCAACGGCACGGGGCTTGGCGGGCTGCGCGCCCACTGGCGGGCCCGGGCAGGGACGTCCCATGGCGGAACCTGGCTGCTGTTCGGCGAACGGACTTCAGCGCACGACGCCTTCCTCGACGACGAACTGCAGGCCGCCCTCGCCTCCGGCCTCCTCACCCGCCTCGACCGCGCCTTCTCGCGCGACCCCGGCGACGGCCGCTACGTCCAGGACCTGCTGGGGCCGAACGCCGCCGAACTGGTCCGCTGGGTCGACCGGGGCGCCGTCATCCTCGTCTGCGGCAGCCTCGAGGGCATGTCGACCGGCGTCCACGCGGCCCTCGAAGCCGCGCTCGGCGCCGGGTGCCTGCTCGAGCTGGTCGAATCCGGCCGCTACCGCCGCGACGTCTACTGACCGCCTGCTCACCCGCCCGCGGCGGTTTACGCCCGCTTCATCTGGCCGGGTTATGCACAGGGCATGCGCAGTCCGTTCGCGTATCTGTCGGCGCTGCTGTCGCCGGCCTCAGGCCGGACGAATCCGCTCGACCATGCCGCGCGCCTCGCCCACATGGCCCTGCACGACCAGGAGACCGGTCTCGGCAACCGCCTGTCGCTCGAGCGGGCCGCCGCCGCGGAGACGGGCGTCTATGTCGTCCTGTTCGGCATCGACCGCTTCGAGGTTCTGCGCAACGCCATCGGCTACGACGCCATGGCCAGCCTGCTGACGACGGTCGGGCGGCGTCTCTCCGACCTGACCGGCCGCACGCCGGTGGCCCGGGTCGGGGCCGGCGTGCTGGGCCTGATCCTTCGCGCCGGAGACGACGAACAGGCGGTCGCGGCCGCGGCCCGGCTGTGCGAGGCCGCCCAGTCGCCTGTGGTCCTGAACGGGGCGCCGGTCGACATCGCCCTGACCGCCGGTCTGGGCCGCAGCGGCCTGACCAACCGCACCGTCGCCTCGCCCGTGGACCGCGCCGCCATCGCGGTCGACCAGGCCCGCGCCGCCCACGTCCGCGCCATGGGTTTCGACGCCGTCCGCTACGGCGATCCGGCCGGAAACCTGTCGCTGATCAGCGAGCTGATGGCGGCGCTCGACAACGGCGAGTTCTCGCTGAACTACCAGCCGAAATACGATTTCCGCTCCGACGGCGTCGGCGCGGTCGAGGCGCTGGCGCGCTGGACCCATCCGCGGCGGGGCTGCGTCTCCCCCGATCTGTTCGTCGGCATGGCCGAGGAGACCGGACACGTCCGCCCACTCACCGAATGGGTCATCCGCCAGGCCATCCGCGACCAGGCCCGCCTGCGCCGCGCCGGCCACGACCTCACCGTCTCGGTCAACATCTCGGGGCGACTGCTCTCCGACGAGAGCTTCGCCGACTTCGCCCTCGAGGCGGTCGAGGCCTCGGACGCCCGTTTGTGCTTCGAGATCACCGAGACGGCCGTCGTGGCCAACCCCGAGGTCGCCCTGCGCCTCCTCGGCCGCTTCTCGGGCGCCGGCATCGGCGTCTCGCTGGACGACTACGGCTCCGGCCTGTCCTCCCTGACCTATCTCAAGCAGATCCGCGCCGACGAGCTGAAGATCGACAAGAGCTTCATTCTCGGCCTCGACGACTCCGCCCGCGACGCCCTGCTGGTCAAGTCGACCATCGACCTCGCCCACGGCCTCGGCATGAGGGTCACCGCCGAAGGGGTCGAGACGCCGACCGCCCTCGCCCTGCTGCGCGGCATGGGCTGCGACATGGCCCAGGGC
>JAEYUE010000157.1 GCA_023433655.1 Pseudomonadota bacterium
GGTCACGACTGAGCCGGAGCCCCCGCCGCCACCGCCGCACGCGGCGAGCGGCAACGCCAACGCCAACGCCGCCAGCAGGCCCAATCCCGAAGCAGTCCCAAACCGATGATTACGCACTGGTCTCTCCCATCCGGCGCCAGAAGGGCGAGACTATGCTCGAAGGCCTTCGATCCGCAATCCGGTTCTGCGGCGGGCTCTCCCGGAAGTTACTGGGACATGAAGGAAATTGGCGTTGGCGAGCCGAACCCTAGCCGCCTTCCGCGTGGTCCGGCGCCAGCGCCTCCCGCCACGCCGCCTCCGGATTCAGCGCCGCCGTCGCCTCAAGAAAGGTCCCCGGCTTCATCGACGGCTCGGGCGCAGTCCGCAGCCCCGCCACGCGGGCCAGATCGGCGACGAAGGTGATGCAGTTGCGCCGCCGGAGATCATAGAGCGAGCCCTCGGGCGTGTTCCACCAATCGGCCCGGGCCTTCAGCGCTTGCCAGGTGGCGTCGTCCAGCGTCAGCTGCAGGAACGGCCGGCCCTCGTCGACATATCGGGCGTCGGGTTCCGCCACCACCCCGCCGCCGCGCACGAACAGGAGGTGGGGCCCCGGGCTTTTCGCCGTAAAGCCGGCAGACCAGTCCACGGGCTCGCCGGTTTCGTCCAGCGTCCCTTCCGCGTGCACATAGGCGTGGGGGAAAAGCAGATAGCCGCCGCGCACCCGCGCTCCCGGGTGGGCATAGAAGGTCACCGTCACCTCGGCCCAGGCCTGACCGGCGATCATCGCCAGCAGCAGGGCGGGCCCGACGGCGCGTAGTAGTCTGCGGATCATGCGGCCTCCGATAGGGCGCCTGACTGTGCGGCGTTCCGGCGTGAACGTGCAAGGGCCGCCGGGGATGCCCCGACGGCCCTGCCTCGCGTCCTGTCCGCTTCCGCTAGTGTGGCGACGGCTTGGCCACCACGTCGGCTTCCCGCGTCCCCGAGCGGGCGCAGGAGATGGCGAAAACGGTCAGCAGTGCGTAGCCCGCCAGCGGCACATAGAAGGCGGGATTGAACAGCGCCGCCGCGTCGTCGACGATCCGGCCCGCGATGTACGGGAGCACCGCCCCGCCGACGATGGCGGTGCACAGCAGGCCCGAGGTCGCCGACGCCGGCGCGCCCGAACGCTCCAGCGTCAGGGTGAAGATCGTCGGGAACATGATCGAGTTGAAGAAGCCCACGGCGATGGCGGCGTAGGCCGCGGTCTCGCCCGAGGTCTGGGTCACCACCAGACACAGCAGCGCCGCCACGGCGGTGTTGACGCTCAGCAGCACGCCGGCGCGGACGCGGGTCAGCAGCAGGGCGCCAATGAACCGGCCCACCATGGCCCCGCCCCAGTACAGGCTGACCATGCGGCCGGCGTCGGCCTCGGGGATGTTGAGGATGGTCGGGCTGGCCAGGAAGTTGGTCAGCAGCCCGCCGATGGTCACCTCGGAGCCGACATAGATGAAGATGGCCAGGGCGCCGAACAGGGCCCAGCGCGAGGTGAAGGCCTTCAGCGGCGAGGACACGCCGCCGGCCTCCTCGGCGCCCGCGGCCGCCGCATTGATCTTCTTCCGGGCCGTGAAGATGAAGAAGGCCACGACCGCGAAGAAGGCCCCAAGGCCGAGGAAGGCGATGTCGATGCTGCGCAGCGACTCCCCGCGCGTCGCGGCGGTCACCACGGCGCCGGTGGCGAAGACGCCCCCGGTCAGCAGGACCGTCGAGCCGAGATAGGGCCCCACGGTGGTGCCCAGAGAGTTGAAGAACTGGGAGAAGTTCAGCCGGGCGTGCGAGCTCTGGCGCGAGCCGAGGGCCGCGACCAGCGGATTGGCCGCCACCTGCAGCAGGGTCACGCCCGAAGCGATGACGAACAGGGCGATCAGCACGCCCGGATACCAGTCGATGATCGTGGCGACCGGAACGATCAGGCAGCCCAGCACCATCACCCCCAGCGCCGAGATGATCGACCGGCTGTAGCCCAGCCGGCTCAGCACCGCGGCGGCAGGCACCGACACGACCGCATAGGCGATGAACCAGGCCGAGGCGGTCAGCATGGCCTCGGCCGTGCTCAGGTCGAAGACCTTGCGAACCGCCGCGATCAGCGGATCGATCAGCGAGGTCGCGAAACCCCAGGCGAAGAACAGGGTGGTCACATAGGCGAAGGCCAGGTTGGTCCCGCGGCCCGCCGGCGATTGGGTTTCGGTCATTTCTCTCCCCGGGGTGGCCACGCGTCCGGAACGCGCGCGGCGCTTGGTGAAAACGGTTTCATCATCCGGCCGCCCGCGTCCAGCCGTTTCCGCGTCCGCGTAACCAAAAGTGGGCGGCCGGGCGGTGGCGCGGGCGCGCAAAAGGCCGCCCCGGTTTCCCGGAGGCGGCCCCCTGCCCTGACCGGTTGGGGTCGGTCAGTAGCGGTAGTTGACGCCCACCAGGAAGGTGCGCCCGTACTGCTGGTAGTCGATGACCCGACGACGATCGTCGTTCTCGAAAGTCTTGAACTGCTCGTCGGACAGGTTGTTGACCTGGGCCAGGATCGACAGCCCTTCCATCGGACCCGACAGGAATTCGTAGCCGATCTGGGCGTCGACCACGTTCTCCGCGTCGACCATCCGCTGGATGCGGTCGGTGCCGACGCCCGACAGTTCGCCGAGGAACTCCGACCGGTAGCGGTTGGAGATCCGGGCCTGGAAGCCGGCGCGCTCGTAGTAGACGGTCAGGTTGCCGACCTTCTCCGACAGGCCGGGGAGCGGCGTCGAGGGGCTGCCCGGGTTCGGCACGATGTCGCTGTCGGTCAGCGAGGCGCTGAAGGTCATGCCGAAGCCTTCGAGCGGCTGCCACAGGATGTCGAACGGCACCGACAGCGCGAATTCGAGACCCTGGATCACCCCGCCCTCGCCGTTCTGCGGCGTGGACAGGTAGCCTTGGCGCAGGATCGGATCGGGACCGCTGGACACCGGATAGCCGGTGAAATCAGTCAGCTGCCGCTGATCATAGATGTAGCTTTCCAGATCCTTGTAGAAGCCGGCCAGCGAGACGTAGCCGCGGCGGCCGAAATACTTCTCGACCGAGATGTCCAGGGCGTTGGCGATCCACGGCCGCAGGCGCGGATTGCCGCCCGAGCCGCCCCACGGCGAGTCGTTGATGTTGGTGTTGTCCCAGAAGCCCGGATTGTAGTCGATGTTGATCGACGCCCGCATCTGGTCCATGCGCGGCCGGGCCAGCTCACGCGCCGCGCCGACACGGACGAACATGTTGTCGGCCACCTCGAACGACAGGTTCGCGCTGGGCAGCAGGTAGGTGTAATCGTCGCCGTCGGACCGGGGGACCGGTACGGCCGGGTCGCCCGAGGCCACGATTCCGTCCGAGCTCTGCTCGGTGTGAACCACCTGGAAGCCCATGTTGCCGGTCACCGGCAGGCCCATCATCCGGCTGTCGATGTCGGCCTTCCAGTAGCCGGTGAACACCTCTTCCGAGACGGCCCAGCCGAAGGCCAGGAAGTTGTCGTCCTGCGGCTCAATCAGGGTGTAGATGCCGCTGTCGACGAGGGCGAACGGGTCGTAGCTGACCATCGGTCCCAGACCCAGATAGGTCAGGTTGGTCGGCTCCAGCAGGAATTCGGTGGGGATCGGCACGCTGGTGGTGTGGGTCGGATCGGCGACGTTGGCGTCCAGCGACAGGTAGTAGCGCTCGAGATCGAGCTCCTTGTCCCGGCTGGTCAGGTTGAAGCCGAAGGCGAACCGGCTGAACGGGCCGGCGTCGTAGTCGCGGGCGAACTCCACCCGGGCGCTGGTCAGTTCGTCGATCGTGGTCGGGCTGTTGATGAAGCCGTCCTGGCCGCCCGGAGGCGCGCCCCAGCCCTGCGGGCTGGTCAGCAGGATCAGCGAGGGATCCGAATAGTCCAGCGTCGGGGTGAAGGTGGTGCCCTGCGGCGTGGTCACGAAGCTCAGGGTGTCCAGCGCCCCGGTCACGTTGCGCCCGGTCCCGGCGTAGGTCTCCAGCACGACGTCGGTGCGCTCGGCCTTCGAG
>JAEYUE010000158.1 GCA_023433655.1 Pseudomonadota bacterium
TGGTCAGGGTGCCGCCGAGCCAGCGGTTGTTCATATAGTATTGGGCGCAGCGCTGGGCCGCCTCGGCGACCGGATCGGCGGCCTGGCGCTTGGTGCCGACGAACAGCACGCGACCGCCCTTGGCGGCCACTTCGCGCACGGCGACGAGGGCCTGGTGCAGCAGCGGGATGGTCTGCGACAGGTCGATGATGTGGATGTTCGAGCGCGAGCCGAAGATGTAGCGGTCCATCTTCGGGTTCCAGCGGTGCGTCTGGTGGCCGAAGTGCGCGCCGGCCTCGAGCAACGAACGCATGGAGAATTCAGGCAGAGCCATGAGGGGTCGTTCCTTTATCCGATAGACGTTGCGCGGGCGATTAAAGGGCCGGACGACCCCTCGGAATGGAGCGGACGGGGATGTCTCCCCCGAACGCGCCTCGCCCGCGTGCGAAGTGCGGGCGGTGTCTAGGCGCGATGGCGGGAAATAGCAAGCGTCGCGACGCCAATCTCGCCAGCCTCGCATAACGGCGCTATGGTGAAGGTCGGGAGGGTCTCCAGATGAGCATGCGCAATCGGGCGATGGCCGGCGCCGTGGTCGCACTTGCGGCCGTCGCCGGCGTCGCCACCTCGCAGCAGCAACCGCCCTCGCCGGTCGCCGCGACGCAGGTCGCCCTGCAGCGCAGCCGGGCCGACAATGCAGCGCTCGCCCAGGCGCGGCAGGATCCGGTCGCGGCGCGGCTGCGCGCGGTGATCACCCAGAGCCGTGGGTCCGACTTCATGGACAGGGTGAACGCCTCGTCCGTGCCGGTGCTGGCGCCGGCCGACCCGGCGCTGCTGGCCGGGGCGGAGCTCGATACGGGCGACGGCTTCTACATGCTGACCGTGCAACGCGGCGAGCAGATCATCGAGATCTACGGGGCGACCAAGGCCTTCCGGTCGCCGTTGGGGACGTCGGCTCCGCAGCCCGCGCCGGTGACGACGGCGGCCGCGCCCAAGGCGACGACGCGTGCCGCCGCGGTCACGGCCGCCCGGGGGCCGCGGATCGCCGCGGCGCAGATTCCTGACGCGGCCGGTCGGGCGCTGGCGCAGGCGCGGGCTCGCGGCCTGACCGATATCCGCACCGAGCGAACCGAATACGGCGTGGACGTCGCCTTCAGCCGGTTCGGGGCGGCCTATAATGTGACTTTCATCTGCGAGGGCGCGCCGGACTGCGCGGAAGCGGACGCCATCCTGTTCGCGGCCGGACTTCAGCTGATCGGGGGCGGGGCGTGAGACGGCTGGCGATGGCGGGGCTGCTGCTGACGCTGACGGCCTGCGCGCCGGGCGGCTGCCAGCAGACGGCTTCACCGGAGACCGGGGATCCAAGCCCGCTGGACGAGCCCCTGCCCGGCGATCCCGACACACCGGCCGAACCCGAGACGCCGCCGGCGCCCGAGCCCGCATCGTGGCCGCACGAGGCGGGGGGCGCACTTCACCCCGGTTCGGGCTCGGGGGCGACGGACGCGACCCTGTGGGCGGCCGGCATGCGGTTCCCGATCGAAGCGGCGCCGGCCTATGCGAACTCACAGGTCTACGGCTACGGCGGCTTCGCCGCGCCGGGACCCGGCGGCCAGTGCGACGCGCGGAACTACAGCTATCCGTGGCGCGACAATTTCTGCGAGACTCGCAGCTGGACCAACGGCATGTGCCCGGCCGGCAAGGGCCATCAGGGCCAGGACATCCGTCCGGCGACCTGCGAGAAGAAGGTGCACTGGGCGGTGGCGGCGGAAAGCGGCCGGATCACCTCGATCGGCAGCTACACTGTCACCCTGCTGGGCGACTCGGGCCGCATCTATCGCTACCTTCACCTCGACATGGCGGGGGTGAACGCCCTGTTCCCGACCCCGGCCTCGCGCGACGTCACGCGGGGGCAGCATCTCGGCAAGGTGTCGTCGGACTTCGGCGGCAACGCCACCACCATCCACCTGCACTTCGAGATCAAGGCGCCGGTAGCCAACGGCGGCGGGGCGACGGTGATGTTCGTGCCGACCTATTCCAGCCTCGTGGACAGCTACGGGCGCCTGCTGAACGGAGCGGCCTAGGTTCGGCGCGGTTTGGCGCGGCTCGTGGCCTCGGCCTCGGCGGGGTTCTCCGGCCACGGGTGTTTCGGATAGCGGCCGCGCATCTCGGCGCGGACGTCCTTCCACGAGCCGGTCCAGAAGCCGGGCAGGTCCTTCGTCACCTGGATCGGGCGGCAGGCGGGCGACAACAGGGCCAGCGTCAGCGGCACGCCACCGCCACCGACGGTTGGGTGCGCCGTGACGCCGAAGAGCTCCTGCACCCGGATTTCGACGCGCGGGCCGCCCTCGGCCGCGTAGTCGATGGCGGCCGAGCCGAGCGGGGTCTGCAGGCGGGCGGGGGCGAGGTCGTCGAGCGCGCGCTGCCGGTCCCAGGGGATCAGCGTGCGGAGGCCCTGTTCGAGGGCGGCGTCCGGGATGGCGTCGAGCGACTGGACGCTGTCCAGCAAGGGCGAGAGCCAGGTGTCGCGGGCGGCGAACAGGGCCTCGTCCGACATGTCCGGCCAGCCCTCGTCGAGCGCGCGAAGGAAGGCCAGCCGGGCGCGGAGGGCGGCGGCGCGCTCGCCCCAGCGGAGACCCTTCAGTCCGTCGCGTTCGACCTCGGCTTTCAGCGCCGCGGTGATCGCGGCCCGGTCGGGGCGGCCCATCTCCTTCTCGTCGACGACGATGGCGCCGATCCGGCGGAGGCGCTTCAGAGTCATGCGGCCCGAGGGCTCGCGCGCCAGCCGGTCCTCGACCGCGACACGGTGCTCGAGATCGGCGGGGTCGACCGGCGCGGCGAGACGGATGCGGTCACGGGCGTCGCCGCCGCCCAGTTCGGCCACGGCCAGCCAAGGCTCGCGGGCCAGCAGCTCGTGCGGGTCGAGGAAGGCGCCGCGGCCCGAGGCCAGCAACACCTCGCCCGGCTTGCCGCGCGCCCTGGCCACCCGCTCCGGGAAGGCCTCGGCCAGCAGGGCGCCGGGGTCGACGTCGCCGCCCTCCCCGCCTCCGGCGCTGCGCGCCCAGCGGTCGGCGAGCTTGAGAGCGTCACGGGCGCGGGGCGAGCGGTCGCGGTCGAGTGCACGCAGCCGCTCGCGCAGATCGGGATCATTGCCACCGAGGCCCGGCTCGGATAGCGCGGCGGCGATGCGCGCGCCGAGCATAGCGTCTCCGCGGTCGGAGGCGACGGCCACCATGTGCGCGAGACGCGGCGGCAGGGCGATGCGGGTCAGCCGGCGGCCGTGGCTGGTCAGCGCCCCCTCCGCGTCCAGCGCCTCCAGTCGGGCCAGGACGTTGCGCGCCTCGGCGAAGGCGCCGGCGGGCGGCGGATCCAACAGGGCCAGCCCCTCGGGCGAGCGCGCGCCCCAGCGGGCCAGATCGAGGGCGAAGGCGGTCAGGTCGGCCTCGAGAATCTCCGGCCGCTGGTGCGGAACGAGGCCGCGGGTCTGTTCCTCGTCCCACAGGCGATAGCAGACGCCCGGCTCGACCCGGCCGGCGCGGCCGCGGCGCTGCTCGGCCGACGAACGGCTGACCCGGACCGTGGCGAGCCGGGTCAGTCCGCTGGCCGGCTCGAAGCGGGGCACGCGCGACAGGCCGCCGTCGATGACCACCCGGACCCCCTCGATGGTCAGGCTGGTCTCCGCCACCGAGGTGGCCAGCACGACCTTGCGGCGACCGGACGGCGTCGCCTCGACGGCGCGGTCCTGCTCGGCCTTGTCCAACGCGCCATAGAGCGGGGCGAGATCGATCCCGTTCGGCAGGCGATCGGCGAGCAGGCGGGCGGCGCGGTGGATTTCGCCCTGTCCGGGGAAGAAGGCCAAAATCGAGCCGCTCTCGTCCGCCAGCGCCCGGCGGATCGCGCGCGCCATCGCCTCTTCGAAGCGCTCCGACGGGTTGCGGCCGAGGTAGCGGGTCTCGACCGGGAACATGCGGCCCTCGGCCTCGATCACCGGTGCGCCGTCGAGCAGGCGGGAGACGCCGGCGGTGTCGAGGGTGGCGGACATGACCAGCAGCCGCAGATCGTCGCGTAGCAGCTGCTGGGTCTCGCGGGCCAACGCCAGACCGAGGTCGGCGTCGAGGCTGCGCTCGTGGAACTCGTCGAACAGGACGGCGCCGACGCCTTCGAGGGCCGGGTCGTCGAGAATCATGCGGGTGAAGACGCCCTCGGTGATCACCTCGACGCGGGTCTTCGGGCCGATGCGGCTCTGCAGGCGGGTCCGGTAGCCCACCGTTTCGCCGGGGCGCTCGCCGAGCGTGGCGGCCATGCGGTCGGCGGCGGCGCGGGCGGCCAGCCGGCGCGGCTCCAGCACCAGCAGCCTGCCCCCCGCCAGCCACGGCTGGTCCAGCAGGGCCAGCGGCACGACCGTGGTCTTGCCCGCCCCGGGCGGCGCAGCGAGCACCACGGCGTTGGCCGACGCGAGGGCGGCCTTGAGCGGCTCGAGAACGGCGTGGATCGGCAGCATCGCCCTGCGCTCTAGCCGCAACGGAACGGTTCACGAAAGCGTCGTCGGCTCTTCATGGTTCGGAAACCGCGTTGCCAGCGCGGAAATGCGCCGCTAGCGTCCGCGCCGAAACGCAGCGAGAGGCTGCGAAATCGGAGGGGAATCCATGTGGCGCGTTAAGTCGCTCGACGCAATTCTGGCCACGGCCGAGAAGAAATCGCTTCATCGCTCGCTCGGTCCGGTCCAGCTGACCCTCCTGGGCGTCGGCGCGATCATCGGCACCGGCATCTTCGTGCTGACCGCCGCAGCGGCGCAGAAGGCCGGCCCGGGCATGATGTGGTCGTTCGTGATCGCGGGCGCGGTCTGCGCCGTGGCCGCGCTCTGCTATTCGGAGCTGGCCTCGATGGCCCCGGTCTCCGGCTCGGCCTACACCTACACCTACGCCGTGATGGGCGAACTGCTGGCCTGGATGGTCGGCTGGGCCCTGATCCTCGAATACGCCGTGGCGGCCTCGGCCGTGTCGGTCGGCTGGTCCGGCTATGTGCTCGGCCTGATCGAGAACGCGCTCGGATTCGACTGGCCAGACCTGCTGCAGGCCGGGCCGGCGTGGAGCATGAACGGCTTCATCCCGACCCCCGACTTCTCGGTCGGCGTCGTCAACGTGCCGGCCATCATCGTGGCCCTGGCCGTGACCATGCTGCTGATGATCGGCACCACGGAATCGGCCCGGGTGAACGCGGCGCTGGTGGCCATCAAGGTCGCCGCCCTGACCGCCTTCATCGTCCTGACCCTGCCGATCCTGAAGACCGGCAACTTCACCCCCTTTGCGCCCAACGGCCTGTTCGGCGAATCGTCGGGCATGGGCATCATCGGCGCCGCGGCCTCGATCTTCTTCGCCTATGTCGGCTTCGACGCGGTCTCCACCGCGGCCGAAGAGACCAAGAACCCGCAGCGCAACGTGCCCATCGGTCTGATCGGCTCGCTGGCCATCTGCACCGTCTTCTATCTGCTGGTCGCAGCCGGCGCGGTCGGAGCCATCGGCGCCCAGCCGGTCGTCGGCGCCGCCGGCGAAGCGGTCCAGCCCGGTTCGCCCGGCTTCATCGCCGCCTGCCAGCTGGCCGAGAACGCCAACCGCCTGGTCTGCTCGAACGAGGCGCTGGCCCACGTGCTGCGCGAGATCAACTATCCGGCCGTCGGCAATGCGCTCGGCACCGCCGCCATGCTGGCCCTGCCCTCGGTCATCCTGATGATGATCTACGGCCAGACCCGCATCTTCTTCGTCATGGCGCGCGACGGACTGCTGCCGGAGGGCCTGTCGAAGGTCCATCCGAAGTGGAAGACGCCGTACGTCGTGACCATCTTCACCGGTATCGCCGTGGCCATCGCCGGGGCGCTGTTCCCGGTCGGCCAGCTGGCCGACATCTCGAACTCGGGCACCCTGTTCGCCTTCTTCATGGTGTCGATCGCCGTGCTGATGCTGCGGGTGAAGGATCCGAACCGCCGCCGTCCGTTCCGGACGC
>JAEYUE010000197.1 GCA_023433655.1 Pseudomonadota bacterium
GGCCCGAGCCGACCCGCTACGGCGACTGGGAGAAGAAGGGCCTGGCGGTCGACTTCTGACCGGCGAACCGGGGCGGACGAACGGCGTTAACCCTGTCGCACAGGAGTTCGCCGCCATGATCCGCCCCCTCGCCGCCGCCGGCGCACTGTTCTTGACCCTCGCTCCGGTGGCTCTCGCCAGCAGCGCCGCGGCCCAGACCTGGGGCCAGCCGATCTATGTCGGTCCCTACGGCCGGGTGGTCGGCGGCACGCCCTTGTCGGAGGTGGAGACGCGGTCCTACGTCAACACCGGCCGCTGGGCCGACGGCTATTCGGACCAGGCCTATGCCTATGTGCCCGCCCCCGTTTACGGCCGGCGCTACGGCTACGGCTACGGCCATGGCTATGACCACCGCCGCTACGGATACGGCTACGGCCGATACGAGACGCGCCCCCGGCAAGGGTACCGCGACGTCTGGGGCTATAACGACGACCGGCATCCGTCCGCGCGCGGCTGGTCGCGCGACTCGCGGGGGCGCCGCCACGATCACGACTGCGGCTGCGGCGACGTCTACCTCTACGACCGCTGAGGTCGGAACAGGGTTAATTTTGACGCCGTCCGGGGAATGTCCGGGGCGGGATTTCGCCCCTTCGGTGCATTTCGAACCCTTTTCTTTCCAGTGACTTAGAACGGCTCCAGCATCCGGAGCCGTGTCATGCGCGCATTAACACTCTCAGCCGCCGCCTTCGCCCTCCTGGCGGCCGGTCCCGCCCTCGCCGGCGATCCACGCGGCGGTCATCCCGGCGGCGGCTGCTGCACCCCGCCGCCGCCCCCGCCGCCCGTCTGCTGCGACCACGGCGGCGGCTCGCGCAACGTGAACATCAACGTCAACGCCAGCGCCCGGGCCTTCGCCGGGGCCTCGGCCACCTCGCACCTGAATGCCCGCCTTTACGACGTCGGCGCCATCCGCGGCCGCGGCTGGGGCGGCGGGACGGTCTATGTCGGCGGCGGCTACGGCGGCGATGCGGGCGGATACGGCTACGGCGGAGCGCCGGTCTATTACGACATCGACCGGCGCGCCCTGGCCTGCGCCAGCGCCCCGTTCGGCTATGTGGTCGAGGGCTTCGGTCGCGACGGCCGGCGCCCGCCGTCGTGCGGCGGCCGCTACGTTCGGGACGACTACGGTTACGACCGCGGCGGCCGCTACGGCTACAGCGAGCGCCACGACAGCTACGAAGGGCGGTCATACGAGCTCTACGAGAGCTATGAGGAGTACGGCTACGAGGAATACGGCGCGTACGAAGAGTACGGCCGCGACCGGCGCGACTGCGATTGCCGCGAGCCGGCGCCCTATCCGCCCCCCTACCTGCCCGAGCCGCCGCGCTACGAGCCGCCCCCGCCGCCGCGCGCCCATCCGCCCCGGCCGCACCGGCCCCGGCGCGAACAGCCCCCCCGGCAGCAGTACCGGCAGGAGCCGGGCGAGCGGGGCTAGGGTCGGGCGAAGCCGTCGATCGACTCGACGATGGCGGAGGCCGCCAGCAGGGGGTTGTTGGCGGCCACGACCGGCCGCGCCACCACGAGGTGGGTCGCCCCCGCCTGCAGGGCCGCCCGCGGCGTGGCCACGCGCTGCTGGTCGCCCAGCTCGGCGCCCACGGGCCGCACGCCGGGGGTGACGATCAGGAAGTCGGGCCGCCCGGCCTCTTCGGCCAGCTGACGCACGCGCGCCGCCTCCAGCGGGCTGGAGACCACGCCGTCGACGCCGCAATCCAGCGCCTGGCGCACCCGCCGCTCGACCAGGTCGGCGGCTGCGACGCCGTAGCCGATCTCCTGCAGGTCGGCGTCCGACAGGCTGGTCAGCACGGTCACGGCCAGCAGCTTCGTGTCTGTCCCCGCCGCGTCGCGGCCCCTGACCGCGCCGCGCATGACCTGCGGCTCGGCGTGGACGGTCAGCAGGTCGCAGCCGCCCTCGGCGACGGCGCGGGCGGCGCCCTCCACCTGGGCCCCGATGTCGTGCAGCTTCCAGTCCTGGAACACCGTCTTGCCGGCCGCGCGCAGCTCGTGGGCGAAGGCCACGCCGCCGGGCCGGGCCAGCAGGGTCAGGCCGATCTTGTAGGCCGAGACCGTCGCCCCGAGCCGTTCGACCATGGCTCGCGCCGCGTCCAGCGAGGGCAGGTCGAGGCCGACGATCAGGCGCGGGTCGGTCAGCACGGGCGTCATGGCGTCACTCCTCGAGGTCGGCTAGGGACTGGACGCGGGGACGCGCGTCAGCCTTGATGCCGCGAACGGTGATTTGGCAGGGCGAGGTCGCACATGGACGCGGTGAAACTGGGCGTCAACCTGTTCGTGGCCCTGTTCGCCCTGGTCGATCCGATCGGCAATCTGCCGATCTTCGCCGCCGCCACCGTGGGCGCGACGCTGCGCCAGCGGATCTCGGTCTCGGCCCTGATCTGCCTGTTCGCCGTTGTCTTCCTCGCCTTCTTCCTGTTCACCGGCCTGGCGCTGCTGCAGTTCTTCGGCATCTCCATGGCCGCCTTCCGCATCGCCGGCGGCATCCTGCTGCTGTTGCTGGGCCTCGACATGGTGCGCGAGGACTTCCTCAAGATGTTCGCCGATGTCGAGGCGGCGGGCGACGCCCAGGACGTGCGCGGCTACGCCCGGCGGCGCTTCAAGCGGCTGATCGTGCCCTTCGCCATTCCGCTGATGATCGGACCGGGCGCCATCTCGACCATCATCATCGTCGCCGGCGAGGCCCAGGAAATCGGACCGGTCGGCACCGGCGCCGCCCTGGTCGCCATCGCCGCGGCCGGGCTGGTGTCCTTCGTCTGCTTCGCCCTGACCGGACCGTTGAGCCGCCTGCTGGGCGACGTCGGCATGGCCATCATCGTGCGGGTGCTGGGACTGATCCTGTGCGCCCTGGCCATCCAGTTCATGATCGCGGGTCTGGCGGAGGCTATCCCGGGCATGTTCAGCTCGGTGGCCACCACCCCCTACCCGACGGGCAGACACTAGATGGGGCCGCTCTTCGCCTTCGGCTTTCTGGCCATCGCCGGCGCGGCGTCGATGGCCGTGGTGTTTCTTGTCGCCAAGCTGTTCCTCAGATTCTGGCCTGCGGTCCGCCTCGCCTTCGCGAGTACAGCCGCGGGCGGTCTCGCCACAATCCTGGCGCTTTACGCCCAAGCGCCCTTCTACACCGAGCCCCTGACGGGCGATCAGCCTGAGATCTACATGGGGACCGCAGCGGCCATCGGCGCGCTTACGGCCATTGCCGCCGGCTGGTTCAGCCTTCGCCGGGATCGGCAGCGAAGCGCTAGGCTCGAAGGCTAGATCCGCTTCAGCCGCCGCGCATGGCCGCCGACCATGGCCAAGGCTAGACGGTCGGGCAGGTGTCTGGCGAGGCCGGCGAGCAGGGTGTTCATCACGCCGGGGGTGACGCTGGGCCGGTTCGCCTCGCAGGCCTCGTAGCCGATCCGGGCCACGCGCGCGGCGTCCATCCACATCCACGCGGGATAGGCCGCCGACACCTCTTCACGCGTGCCGTTGACGTCGTGGAACTCGGTCAGGGTGTAGCCGGGGTTGAGGGCGGTGACGTGCACCCCCGTCCCGCGCAGCTCCAGATGCAGGCCCTGCGAGGCCTTGATCAGGAACGACTTGATAGGTCCGTATAGGGTGTCGCCGCCGGTCGCCGGCATATGGCCCGCCAGCGAGGCGACGTTGAGGATGCGGCCGTAGCCGCGCTCCACCATCCCCGGCGCGAACAGCCGCGACAGCTCGACCGGGGCGGTCAGCATGACCCGGATCATGGCGGCGTGGTCGGCGGGGTCGGTCTGCAGGAAGCCGGAGGTGCGGCTGAAGCCGGCGTTGTTGATCAGGCCATCGACGATCAGGCCGCGCGCGGCGATCGCCTCGGATAGCCGGTGCGGGGCCCCGGGGTCGGCGAGGTCCTCGGGGAGGACGGTTACGGCGGCGCCCCGAGCGGCCAATTCGTCGGCGAGGGCCTGCAGCGGCGCCTGGCGGCGGGCTGTCAGGATCAGGTCCCAGCCCTGCGCCGCCCATACGCGCGCGAGGGCTGCGCCGATGCCGGCGGAGGCGCCGGTGATCAGGACGGTGTGGCGTCGGCCGGTCAGGCGGCGACCGGGCAGGCGGCGTGGGGAGCGAAGGCCGCCAGCGACGGCGGATCCTCGGCCAGCAGGTCGGCGATGGTGATCTTCGACAGGGCCTCGCCCGCCGCGCGGTCGGCCGCGGTCAGGGCCTTGGCCACCTGACGCGGGATATGGGTGCTGACCGGGCAGTGTTTGGCGCCGGCCGGGGGCGAGCCCAGGTGGGCGCAGCCGTTCACGGCTTTCAGCACCGTGTCCAGGGTGATGGTCTCGGGCCGGTGCAGCAGCCAGGCCCCGCCGGAGGCGCCGGGACGGGTGGCGATCAGCCCCGCCTTGGCCAGCAGGGCTGTCACCCGGCGCACCACCACCGGATTGGTCGGCACCGAGGCGGCCAGCACCGCGCTCGGCGCGGCCTCGGCCGGCGAGTAGGCGCCCTTGTGGGCCAGATAGGCCAGGGCGTGGGCGGCGACGGGAAAGCGTTGGCTGTCGG
>JAEYUE010000206.1 GCA_023433655.1 Pseudomonadota bacterium
GGTCGGTCAGGGCGCCCAGCTGCGCGAGACCCTCGACCGCCTGCGCGCCGAACTGGCCGCCGCCCAGCGCGCCGGCGACCTCGGCCGCGCCTCCGAGATCGCCTACGGCCAGATCCCGCAGATCGAGCGCCAGCTGTCGGAAGCCGAGGCCGCCGAGGCCGACAAGTCCGGCCCCCTCACGCCCGAGGTCGTCGACGCCGAGCAGATCGCCGCCGTCGTCTCGCGCTGGACCGGCGTCCCGGTCGACAAGATGCTGGAGGGCGAGCGCGAGAAGCTGCTCAAGATGGAGGACGCGCTGGCCGGCCGCGTGGTCGGCCAGGACGAGGCCCTCGTCGCCGTCTCCGACGCCGTGCGCCGGGCAAGGGCCGGCCTCAACGACCCCAACCGCCCGCTCGGCTCCTTCCTCTTCCTTGGCCCCACGGGCGTCGGCAAGACCGAGCTGACCAAGGCGCTGGCGGAGTTCCTGTTCGACGACGAGGCCGCCATCACCCGCCTCGACATGTCGGAATACATGGAGAAGCACTCGGTCAGCCGCCTGATCGGCGCGCCCCCTGGCTACGTCGGCTACGACGAGGGCGGCGCCCTGACCGAGGCTGTGCGCCGCCGGCCCTACCAGGTCGTGCTGTTCGACGAGGTCGAGAAGGCCCACCCCGACGTCTTCAACACCCTGCTGCAGGTGCTCGACGACGGCCGCCTGACCGACGGCCAGGGCCGCACCATCGACTTCCGCAACACCCTGATCATCATGACCTCCAACCTCGGTTCGGAGTTCCTCGCGGCGCAGGGCGAGGGCGACGACGTCGAGTCGGTCCGCCCCCTCGTCATGGACGCCGTCCGCGCCCACTTCCGCCCCGAGTTCCTCAACCGCATCGACGAGATCATCCTCTTCCGCCGCCTCGGCCGCGACCAGATGGCCGGCATCGTCCGCATCCAGCTGGCCCGCTTCGAGAAGCTCCTCGCCGACCGCAGGTTGACGCTGGCGCTGGACGACACGGCCGCCGCCTGGCTCGCCGACAAGGGCTACGACCCCGTCTACGGCGCGAGGCCGTTGAAACGCGTCATCCAGAAGGAGCTGGTCGATCCGATTGCGCGCAAGCTGCTGGCCGGCGAGATCGAGGACGGGAGCGTGATCGCGGTGTCAGCCGGGGAGGGCGGGCTGGAGATCGGGAAGGCGCGGGTGCATTAGGGGGAAACCCCACCCAACCGGTGAGGGATTCACACGATCACGCACACCGCTTGACGGTGTGCGTGACTTGCCACATATGTGGCAGCATGAAGAAGGTCCACATCAAATACGGCTCCGTAGAGCTCGACATCGAGACTGATGATCTCGCCGCCGACCTCGCCACGGTCATGACGGCGATAGAGCGCTTTGGGAGCCGGGACCTTCCTCCAGCAAGAGCTGCTGACCAAGCCCCTGATCGAATTCCCGATCCAGGCAGATTGGTCCCCGCGCAACACATGAACAGCTACGTGGCGAAGCTTTCTGCTAACACGGGGCGCAAGATTCTTCAGGCTGCGGCGTATCATCTGACTCTGAATGACGGGAAGGATTCCTTCACACGGGAGGAGTTGTTCGGACGCGCTCGGGACGCGAGAGAGTGGAAGGCGGACTACGGCAATCAGCAAGCCACGAATGTTGCGAGAATGGTGAAGGCAGGTGAATTGATCGAGCGCGCAAGCGGCGTGTTCACCGTTCCGCAGAAGCAGCTCGACCTCGCGGTGCAGGCGCTCAACTCGTGAGTGAACTTGCCCCATTTCTCGTCAGCAGGAGCCTGACGCAGTCAGCAAAGATGTATCTCGCCCTTGCCTACCTTGGCGGTAGCGCCACAACCGGCGAGATCAAGGCGTGTGCATCTGCAAACGGCTTGAAGGGGGCGAAGGCTTGGAACGTCGCGGCGACATTCAATGCTGGTGGCGCTCGGGTCGCTAGGGTCAATGGAAAATGGACGCTCCTCCCCGCTGGTAAGGAGTTTGTTCGTCAGCAGGGGTTTGAGGTAAGAACATCAAAGAAGGAAGAATCGCCAAGACAGCCTAAAGATCGCATTGACATTGTCATTGGTCACGGGCGGTCACCTGTATGGCGAGAACTCAAGGAATGGCTCCGAGATCACTACGATTGTAAGATCCACGAGTTTAATAGCCAGTCTGTCGTCGGGGTGTCTCACAAGGAGCGGCTGAAGGAGCTGATGGATGTTGCGGACATCGCGTTCCTCCTCATGACGGCTGAGGATGAGGACGGCAGTGGCAAGCTACAAGCGCGCCAAAACGTCGTGCACGAAGTCGGCCTTTTCCAAGGAGCTCTGGGCTTCGAGAACGCTGTTGTTCTTCTTGAGGAGAACTGCGTCGAATTCTCCAACATTGCGGGACTCGGCCAAATTCGGTTCCCAACGGGAAACTTGGAGCCGGCATTTGAGAGCATTCGCCAGTACCTGAAAGACAGGCATGGTCTGACATAGCAGCCACGCCACCGCGTTCTGCGCCCCATTTGCAAGCTCACCTGCCGGTCGATCGGAGGGAGTCAAGGACGCGCCCGGGCGGGCGCGCCGCGGCGCGGGGGCCGCAGGCCCTCCTTGACGCCCTCCGCCCCGCCCGACGACGATTCCGGCAAGGGGAGGGTGGCCCCAGCGTCCCTTCTCCCATTGGGAGAAGGTGCCCGCGCAGCGGGCGGATGAGGGTCGGCTGGCGCCCTCGGCGTGAGCCGCCGCTCCGGTGGTGACGCTGACGCCCCGAAACCCGACCCTCACCCTTTCGCGCATCCAATCGCCCTGCGGGCTCCTGGGCGCTCAAGCCCTCTCCCAATGGGAGAGGGGCTCAGAAACCCAGCGCCTTCGCCTGCTCGCGGATGGCGGCGTCGATCCGCCAAGGTTCGGCCAGGGCTTCCTCATTGCCGAACCGGACCACCGTCCACCCCAGCTCCTCGATCGCCCGTTGCCGGTGATAGTCGCGCAGGGCGACGTCGTCCCGCTGGTGCACGCCGCCGTCGATCTCGATCGCCAGCCGCAGCGGGAGGCAGGCGAAATCGGCCAGATAGCCGTCGATCCGGTGCTGCCGACGCATCTTCCATCCACCCACCGCCCCGCCGCGCAGCCGCGCCCACAGGCGCTGCTCCGCCAGTCCGGCGGTCTGACGCAGGGCGCGGGCGTGCGGAGTGAGGCGGCCGGCGGTCATGGAACGATGTTCTACATCTGTTCTGGTCCCGGGAGAAGGCGGGCCCGCTCCGGTCGTGACGCTGACGCCCCGACCCCGCCCCTCACCCTTTCGCGCGACCACTCGCTCCGCTCGCGGGCGCTCAAGCCCTCTCCCAAGGGGAGAGGGTTGCACGCGGAACGCCCGCCGCCGCCCGCCCATTCCCCTCCGCATGGAGCTTCAGGGCATTCCGTGGATCGAGGCGGCGGCGCGGGCGCTGGAGGCGGCGGGGGTGGCGGTCATCCTCGCCGGCGTCCTGCTGGCCGCCGCCCTGTACGCGCGCGACCTCGCCCGCCGGGCGCCGGGGCGCGAGGCCTACGACCGGCTGCGCGCCAACCTCGGGCGGGGCATCCTGCTGGGGCTGGAGCTGCTGGTCGGGGCCGACATCATCGCCACCATCACCGCCCCCCTGACCTTCGAGAGCCTCGGCCTGCTCGCCGCCGTGGTGGCGATCCGCACCTTCGTCTCGGTGTCGCTGGAGATGGAGGTCGGCGGCCGCTGGCCGTGGCGCCGCGCCGCCGAGGCGGGCGAAGCGGCCGAGCGCTAGCCTCATGATGTCAGGTCTCACCTCCCCATTGCCACGTCCCCGGGGCCGGGCGAGGATGCGCCGTTCCCCTCGGACGGAGGCCTTGTTCATGGTTCACGCGATCGGCCTGGCGGCCATTCTCGCGCTGACGGCGCCCGGCGCGGCGCCGGCGCAGAGCGCGGACGCGCCGTCTCCAGCGGACTTCATCTGCATGGCGTTCTCGGCCAAGGCCGACGGCGGCTACATCAACTATTACACGCCGCCCTTCCGGGCCATCCACCACCCGTATCTGACGGCCGACACGCCCAGCCTGTGGGGCGAGTACAAGGCCTTCATCGAGCGCACCGAGCCGGTCAGGGTGATCAGCGGCGCCTGCGA
>JAEYUE010000209.1 GCA_023433655.1 Pseudomonadota bacterium
AGCTCGCGCAGCGGCTCGACCAGCTTCAGCTTCATGAAGTCGGGCAGGCCGCCGACGTTGTGGTGGCTCTTGATCACCGCCGACGGGCCGCCGGTGGCCGAGACGCTCTCGATCACGTCGGGATAGAGGGTGCCCTGGGCGAGGAACTCCGCCCCCTCGATCTTCGCCGCCTCCCGGTCGAACACCTCGACGAACAGCCGGCCGATGGTCTTGCGCTTGGTCTCGGGATCGCTCACCCCCGCCAGAGCTCCGAGAAATTCCCCCGACGCATCAACATGCACCAGCGGAATATTGTAGTGCTCCCGGAACAGGGTGGTGACCTGAGCCGCCTCGTCCTTGCGCAACAGGCCGGTGTCCACGAAGACGCAGGTCAGCTGGTCGCCGATCGCCTCGTGGATCAGCACCGCCGCCACCGAGCTGTCGACCCCGCCCGACAGGCCGCAGATCACCTTCGCCGACCCGACCTGCTCGCGGATCTGGGCGATCTTCTCGTCCCGATAGGCGGCCATGGTCCAGTCGCCCTTCAGCCCGGCGATGCCGAACAGGAAGTTGCGGTAGATCTCGGCCCCGCGCGGGGTGTGGTGCACCTCCGGATGGAACTGCACGGCGTAGATGCGACGCGCCTCGTCGGCGATGGCGGCGAACGGCGCCCCGGCCGAGGTGGCCACGACCCTGAAGCCTTCGGGGATGGCCACGACCCGGTCGCCGTGGCTCATCCACACCGGCTCGCGGTGATCGACCGCCCCGATGCCGGCGAACAGGGGCGTCTCCTCGGTCAGCACGATCTCGGCTCGGCCGAACTCGCGGTGATGCCCGCCCTCGACCTTGCCGCCCAGCACGTCGCACAGCAGCTGCTGGCCGTAGCAGATGGCCAGCATCGGCAGGCCGAGGTCGAACAGCTTGCGGCCGATGCGCGGGCTGTCCGGCTCCAGCACGCTGGCCGGGCCGCCCGACAGGATGATGGCCTGCGGCTTTAGCTCGTCGACCACCGCCTCGGCCTTGTCGAACGGATGAATCTCGCAATAGACGCTGGCCTCGCGCAGCCGCCGGGCGATCAGCTGGGTCACCTGGCTGCCGAAGTCGACGATCAGGACCTTCTCGTGGGCGCCGGAGTCTTTGGGGGGCGTGCTCATGGCAGGGTCGGTTCCAGGTGGGAGGCGGAATTGGCGGGGTCTTGGCCGCGCGGCGCGGCGAGTTCAAGGGCGGCGGGGCCGCGAGCGTCCAGAACGGCGGCCAGCCGGTCCAGCGCGTCGGCCAGGTTCTCGTCGACAAGGTGCAGCGTCGAGGTCCAGTCCTCGAGCGCCTTCAGTTCGGCGCGACCGTCCGAGACGCCGCGCAGCGCCACCAGCGGCACGCCGAAGGTCCGCGCCGCCCGGACCAGGGCCCAGGTCTCCATATCGACCATGTCGGCGTCGATGGCGTCGTAGGCGGCGCCCGAGACGACATTCGCCCCCGTGGACAGCCGGGCGGTCGGCAGGTCCGGAACCGGGCACGGCAGGGGCAGGACGGCGGGTTCGTCCAGCAAGGGCGTCACGCCTTTCGGGAAGCCGAGCGGGCTGGCGTCCATGTCGCGATAGCTGACCGAGGCGGCTTGGTAGACCGCGGCGTGCTCCAGCCGTCTCGAGCCGCACGACCCGAGCGAGACGATCACATCCGGCAGGCTGTCGACGCCCTCCAGCCGGCTCAACACCCGCGACAGGACGATCGCCGCTTCGACCGGGCCGACGCCGGTCATCAGGGGCTCTATGCGGGCGCGCAGATGGCGGCCGTACTCGGCCGGAGCGGCCATCACCGGAAGGACGGCGACGGCGCCGTATCGCTCCAGCCTCATCCCGTCCGCTCGAAGAGGGCGGCGAAGAAGCCGTCGGTGTGGGCGGCGGCGGGAGACAGGCGCAGGCGATGGCCGTCCGCCAGCGCGGTCAGCCGCTCGCGGGCGGCGTCGGTCAGGCGCGGGCTCGCGAGGGCGTCGGCGACCGGGACCGGCCGGAACGACGGATGGGCCGCCTCGAAGGCGGCCGTGGAGGCCTCGTTCTCGCGGCTGAGCATGGAGCAGGTGACGTAGACCAGCCGCCCGCCCGGCTTCACCAGCAGGGCCGCCTGCTGGAGGATGCGCACCTGCAGGGCGTGCAGGCGCTCGACCTCCTGGGGCGTCAGCCGCCAGGCGTCCTCGGGCCGCCGTCGCCAGGTGCCGGAGCCGCTGCACGGCGCGTCGACGAAGACCAGGTCGGCCTGGCCGTTCAGGTCCTCGGCCCCGCCGCCGTTCTGGCCCAGCAGGCGCAGTTCGGCCTCGACCCCGGCGCGCGCCAGCCGCGGCCTGATGTTGTCGAGCCGCTTCTGCGCCACGTCGCAGGCGACCAGCCGCCCCTCCCCGGCCATGGCCTGGGCCAGCGCCAGGGTCTTGCCGCCGCCCCCGGCGCAGTAATCGACCACGGTCAGGCCCGGCGCCGCGCCCGCCAGCCAGGAGACGATCTGGCTGCCCTCGTCCTGGATCTCGAAGCGACCCGCCCTGAAACCCTCCAGCGCCTGGATGTTCGGCGGCGGCTCGGACGGCAGGCGCAGGCCGAAGGCGGAGAACGGGGTGCGCTCGGGCGACAGGCCGGCCGCGCGCAGCTCGGCCTCCACCTCTTCCACGCCAGCGACGGCGCCGTTGACGCGCAGGTCGATCGGCGCGCGCGGGGCCATCAGCGCGCGCGCCTCCTCGCCCCAGCGCTCGCCGAAGGTCGCCTTGAAGTCCTCGACCGCCAGTTCCGGCAGACCGGAGGCGACCCAGCCCGGCAGCTCGCCCTCGCCTGCGGCTGTCAGGCGCGAGCGCTCCTGCTTCGACAGCGGCCGCGGACCGTAGCCCTCCCCGGAATGCAGCGCCTCGATGTCCTCGAGCGGCAGGCCGTCGATCAGGCTCAGTGAGGCGATGACCAGCGCCCGGCCGTCCTCGCGCCCGCCCATGGCCCACGACAGCCGGCCGCGGGCGCGCAGCACCTTGTAGACCCGGTCGGCCACGGCCCGCCGGTCCTTGGAGCCGGCGTAGCGGTTCTGCTGGCCCCACGCCTTGAGGACGGCCTCGGCCGGCTGGCGGCCCTGGGCGATCGAGTCCAGGACGGAGGCGGCGGCGGCGAGGCGGGCGGCTGGGGTCAAGTCAGGGCTTTCAGGCGAACAGGGCGGCGATGACCATGACCAGCCCGGCGGCGGCGACCAGCCAGACCAGCGAGCGAAGCCAGGGCACGCCAAGGGCGTAGAGCGGCAGGTAGACGAGCCGCGCGGCGAAGTAGAGGCCGGCGCCCCACAGCGTCAGCACGCCGGTCTTGCCGGCCACCTCGGCCATGATCACCGCGGCGGCGAACAGCGGCAGGGTCTCGAACAGGTTGGCCTGGGCCCGCATCAGCCGCCCCGCCAGCCGGCCCGGCGGCGGCGTCGTCTCGTCGCGCGGGCCGGCGTTCCACTTCGCCCCCAGCTCGGCGGTGCGCGCCATGCCCGCCGCCCCGATCTGCACCAGGGCGAGGATCAGGGTCAGGGCGAGGAAGGTGAATTCCGGCGTCAGTTCCATCACTTGCCCTCCCCTTCTCAACCCTGCCGGTAGTTCGGCGCCTCGCGGGTGATCATCACATCGTGGACGTGGCTCTCGCGCAGGCCCGCTCCGGTGATGCGCACGAACCGGGCCCGCTGCTGGAACTCGGCGATGGTCGGCGCGCCGACGTAGCCCATGGCGGCGCGCAGCCCCCCGACCATCTGGTGCAGCACCGGCGAGATCGGCCCCTTGTACGGCGTCTGGCCCTCGATGCCCTCGGGCACCAGCTTCTGGGTCTCGACCTCCTTCTGGAAGTAGCGATCCGCCGAGCCGGCCCCCATGGCCCCGACCGAGCCCATGCCGCGGTACGACTTGTAGGAGCGGCCCTGGTACAGGAACACCTCGCCCGGGGCTTCGTCGGTGCCGGCGAACATCGAGCCCATCATGGCCACGCTGGCGCCGG
>JAEYUE010000233.1 GCA_023433655.1 Pseudomonadota bacterium
CCGCAGGCGACCGGCGTGGCCGGCTACAAGGGCTTCTTCTACCACTTCCTCGACATGGAAACGGGGCACCGCTACCGCGACACCGAACTGTCGACGGTGGACACGACCCTGCTGCTGGGCGGCATGCTGTTCGCGGCGCGCTGGTTCGATGGCGACCACGCCGACGAGGCCGAGATCCGGCGGCTGGCCCAGGCCATCTATGAGCGGGTCGAGTGGGACTGGACCGAAGTCCGGCCCAACCGCATCACCATGGGCTGGCGGCCCGAGCGCGGCTTCATCGAGGCCGACTGGAACGTCTACAACGAGGGCATGCTGGTGCTGCTGCTGGCCATGGGCAGCCCCACCCATCCGCTGCCCAAGGCGGTGTGGGACGAGTGGTGCAGCGTCTACGACCGCAGCTGGACCGACGAATACGGCCCGGCCCACCTGCATTTCGCGCCGATGTTCGGGCATCAGTACAGCCACATGTTCGTCGACTTCCGCGGCATCCGCGACGAATTCATGCGCGGCAAGCAGGCCGAGATCCCGGGCTTCGACTATTTCCAGAACAGCGTCCGCGCCGTGGCGGCGCAGCGCAACCACGCCATCCGCAATCCCCAGGGCTGGGCCGGCTACTCGGCCGACGTCTGGGGTCTGACCGCCTGCGACGGGCCGGGCGACTTCCGGCAGGTCATCGACGGGCGCGAGCGCCAGTTCTTCAGCTATTCGGCGCGCGGGCCGGGCGAACGCGACGACGGCACCATGGCGCCGACGGCGGCGCTGGGGTCCATGCCCTTCGCCCCGGCCGAGGTGACCGCCTGCCTGAAGGCCATGAAGGCCCGCTACGGCGCCGCCATCTACACCGAGTACGGCTTCCTCGATTCCTTCAATCCGACCCTGACCGCGACCGACCGCCAGCTGCAGCACGGCCGCATCGTTCCGGGGATCGGCTGGGTCGACGGGGACTACCTGGGCATCGACCAGGGGCCGATCGTCATCCAGATCGAGAACCACCGCTCCGACGCGGTGTGGAAGCGGATGCGCGGCGAGCCGAACCTCATCCGCGGTCTGAAGGTCGCCGGCTTCACCGGCGGGTGGCTGGACAACGCATGATCCTGTCGCGACCGGATCGGCGGACGGCGCTGGGCCTTATGGCCGGCGCCGCCGCGACCGGTCTGGCCGGTTGCGCCCGCGAGGAGGCGGGGATCACCCGCCTGCGCTTCTGGGCCATGGGCAACGAGGCCACCAACGTCCCGCAGATCCTGCCGGAGTTCGAGCGGCGCAATCCCGGCGTCCGGGTGGAGGTCCAGGCCCTGCCGTGGACGGCGGCGCACCAGAAGCTGCTGACCGCCTACGCCGGCGATTCCCTGCCTGACGTCAGCCAGGTGGGCAACACCTGGGTTTCGGAGATGGCGGCGATCGGGGCGATCAGCGCCCTGCCGGACTTCGCCTCGGACCTGCTGACCGACCAGTTCCCCGCCGTGCTCGACACCAACCGCATCGGCGGCCGCCTGGTCGGGGTGCCGTGGTACGTCGACACCCGGCTGATCTTCTATCGCTCGGACCTGCTGGCGCAGGCCGGCTACGCGGCCGTGCCGCCGACCTGGGCGGGCTGGAAACAGGCCATGCACGCGGTCAAGCGGGTGGTCGGGGCCGATCGCTACGCCGTGCTGCTGCCGCTGAACGAATTCGAGCAGCTGCTGACCTTCGGCCTGCAGGGCGACGCGCCGCTGCTGAGGGACGAGGCGACGCGCGGAAACTTCTCCAGCCCCTCCTTCATCGCGGCGCTGGCCTTCTACAAGAGCCTGTTCGACGAGGGCCTGGCCGCGGTCGCTTCGGCGGCGCAGATCTCCAATGTCTGGACAGAGTTCGAGCGCGGCTGGTTCAGCTTCTACTTCTCGGGCCCGTGGACCATCGGCGACTTCCGCAACCGGCTGAAGCCGGAGACGCGCTGGATGACCTCGGGCGTGCCGGGGCCGGACGGGCCGGGGGCCTCGGCCCCGGGCGGCTCGTCGCTGGTGGTGTTTCGCTCGTCGCCGCGGCAGGAAGCGGCGTGGAAGCTGGTCCGCTACCTGTCCGAGCCGGCGGTGCAGGCCCGCTTCAACCAGATCACCGGCGACCTGCCGGCGCGGCCCAGCGCCTGGCGGACCCCTGCCGTGGCCAATGATCCCTACATCGCCGCCTTCGAGGGGCAGCTGGCCCGCGCCGAGGCGGTGCCCAAGGCGCCGGAGTGGGAGCGCATCGTCACCGAGATGCAGATCGTCGCCGAACGCATGGTCAGGGGCGAATATACGCCCGAGGCCGCCGCCGCCGAGATCGACCGCCGCGCCGACCGGCTGCTGGAGAAGCGCCGCTGGATGATGGAACGGGGCCGGACATGACCGACGTGCGCCTGAACATGGCCAAGGTCGAGGCCGAGGCGGCTGCCCGGCCCCGGCGCAGCGCGGGCGGGGCGCGGGGGCGCGAGCGGGCGGCCTGGGGCTTCGTGGCCCCGGCGCTGCTGGCCATCGGCCTGTTCTTCTGCATCCCGGTGTTCGCGGCCCTGCTGCTCAGCCTGACCGACTTCGACATCTACGCCCTGGCCGACCTGGGCAACGTCCGTTTCGTCGGCCTGCAGAACTACGAGCGGCTGTTCGCCAATCCGCTGTTCTGGGGAGCGATGCGGAACACCGGCCTGTTTGCCGTGCTGGGCGTGCCGCTGTCGATCGCCGCTTCGCTGGGGGCGGCGGTGATCCTGAACGCGCGGATGGTCAGGTGGCGGCCGCTGTGGCGGGTGATGTTCTTCGCCCCCTATGTGACGACGCTGGTGGCCACGGCGGTGCTGTGGAACTACCTGCTGCACACGCGATATGGCGTGATCAACTGGGCCATCTCGGGGCTCGGCCTGCCGCCGGTCGACTGGCTCGGTCAGCCGGAGACCTCGATCCCGGCCATCCTGATGTTCGTGGTGTGGAAGATCTTCGGCTACAACATGCTGATCTTCCTTGCGGTTCTCCAGACAGTGCCGGACGACCTCTACGAGGCGGCGCGAATCGACGGAGCGGGGGCGTGGAAGCGCTTCACCCACGTCACCCTGCCGGCCATCGGCCCGACCCTGCTGCTGGTCTCGATCATCTCCGTGGCCGGCTTCTTCCAGCTGTTCGCCGAGCCCTATGTGATGACCCAGGGCGGCCCGGCCCAGTCGACGGTGACGGTGCTCTACTTCATGTACGAGGAGGGCTTCAAATGGTGGAACCTCGGCTCCGCCAGCGCCGTGGCCTTCATCCTGTTCGTCTGCATCCTGGCCGTGACCCTCGTGCAGCTGGCGGTGGCGAAGCGGATGGGGGCGTACGAATGACCGGCCGTCGACTGCGCGCCCTGCTGCTCAACCTGGCGGTCGCCTTCATCGCCCTGCTGGTGCTGTTCCCGCTGGCGTGGATGGTGTCGGTCAGCTTCATGTCGACCGGGGAGGCGGCCAATTTCCCGCCGCCGCTGTGGCCTTCGGACTGGACGCTCGAGCACTACCGCGACCTGTTCGTGACCCAGGGCATGGGCCGCTACCTGTGGAACAGCTTCGCGCTGGCCACCCTGGCGACGATCCTCGCCCTGCTGTTCACCGTTCCGGCCGGCTACGCCTTCGCCAAGCTGAGGTTCCGGGGCCGCGAGCGGACATTCCGCTTCCTGGTCGCGGCGCTGGTGGTGCCGGCCCAGATCGGCACGCTGCCGCTGTTCCTGATGCTGAAGGGGATGGGGCTGGTGAACACCTGGGCCGGGGCGCTGGTGCCGTGGCTGGCCTCCATCTTCGGCCTCTTCCTGGTCCGCCAGTACGCCCTGTCGATCCCGGACGAGATGCTCGAGGCGGCGCGGGTCGACGGGGCCAGCGAGGGGCAGATCTTCCGCCGCATCGTCCTGCCCAGCCTGCAGCCGATCGTCGTGACCTTGGCCCTGTTCGTCTTCCTCGGCAGCTGGAACGACTTCCTGTGGCCGCTGATCATCCTCACAGACCAGTCGAACTACACCCTGCCGGTCGCGCTGGCCGCCATGTCGCGCGAGCATGTGCAGGATATTGAAATGATGATGGCCGGCTCGGTCATCACCGTCGCCCCCGTGCTGATCCTCTTCCTCGCGCTGCAGCGCTACTACATTCGGGGAATGCTGGCCGGCAGCGTCAAAGGTTGAGTAAGGAGTGTTGCGCATGTCCATGATCCGAAACGGCCTTTTCGGTGTCGTCGCCTGTCTTCTGACCGCCATGCCCACGCTCGCCCAGGACACGCGCGTGCTCGACGCCTTCGAGACCACGGGCGCGTGGGAAGCGGACGCCTCGACCGATGTCACCTCCACCATCCGCACCGTGCCGGGCCGCGAGGGACAAGCCCTGCGCCTCGACTTCGACTTCAACGGTCGCGCCGGCTACGCCTTTGCCGCGCGCGAGATCGACCTCGTCCTACCCGAGAATTACGAGATCAGCTTCTGGGTGCGCGGCGTCGGCCCCCTCAATACCTTTGAGGTCAAGTTCACCGACGCGGAGAACGAGAACGTCTGGTGGCGCCAGACCACCCGCTATGACTTCCCCGACGACTGGAGCCTGTTCACCATCAAGCGCCGCCAGGTGACCAAGGCCTGGGGCCCGGGCGAGGATCCGGTCCTCCGCCGCGCCGAGCGAATGGAGTTTGTGGTGGTCGCGGCCGAGGGCGGGTC
>JAEYUE010000307.1 GCA_023433655.1 Pseudomonadota bacterium
GGCATCGAGCCCGCGCAGGGGCCGGATCCGAAGGGGCGCTACTGGTGGCGCACGGCGCGGGGCGCCTTCGCCGTCGGCAAGCCCATCGACGGCGAACCGGCCTGCCACGCCAATGGCGGCACCATCGGCTTCGCGGCGAAGACGCCGGAGATGGTCCACGCCTTCCACGACGCCGGCGTCGCCGCGGGCGGGCGCTCCATCGAGGATCCGCCGGGCCTGCGCCAAGGCCCGTTCGGCAAGCTGTATCTGGGCTACCTGCGCGACCCGGACGGCAACAAGGTCTGCGCCCTGCACCGTCCCGAGTAGGCGCGGCGCCGCTTTCGGGATGGCAGGTCGCGGGCTAAGGGTCGGGTCATGGAAACGAGCAAGACCCACATCGTCCACGGCGGGACCCTGCGCTATCTGAGGCACGACAGCGCCGCCACCGGCACGCCGATGACGCTTTCGGTGTTCGTTCCGCCGGGGGAGGGGCCGTTCCCGGTGCTGATCTGGTTGTCCGGCCTGACCTGCACCGAGGACAACTTCACCACCAAGGCCGGGGCGTACCGCGCCGCGGCCGAGCATGGGGTGATCGTGGTCGCGCCCGACACTTCGCCGCGCGGCGAGGGCGTGGCCGACGACCCGGCCTACGACCTGGGGCAGGGGGCGGGGTTCTATGTCGACGCGACCGAGGCGCCGTGGGCCCCGCAGTTCCGCATGGAGAGCTATGTGGTCGGGGAACTGGTCGGGTTGATCGACCGGGAGTTCCCGACGACGGGCGCACGGTCGATCAGCGGCCACTCGATGGGCGGGCACGGGGCGCTGACGCTGGCGCTCAGGTATCCGCATCTGTTCCGATCGGTCTCGGCCTTCGCCCCGATCGCCTCGCCGACGCGCTGTCCCTGGGGCGAGAAGGCGTTCACGGCCTATCTGGGCGAGGACCGCGAAGCATGGGCGGCGCACGATGCGGCATTGCTGATCGAGAGCGGCGTCGGAGCCGGCTGCTATGACGACATCCTGGTGGACCAGGGGCACGCGGACCCGTTCCTGACCGAGCAACTGAAGCCGGAGCTTCTCACCGCGGCGGCGGGGGTCGCGGGGCAGAGACTGACCCTGCGGATGCAGCCGGGGTACGACCACTCCTACTTCTTCATGGCCAGTTTCATCGACGACCATGTGGCGTTTCACGCGGCGCGGCTTAAGGACTGAGCCATGTCCGCCCCCGCACCCGACTACGCCCACATGTTCGCCGCCCTGTGCCGGGAGGTGGGCTTCTGCCTGCATCCAAAGGGCGAGAAGCGGGTGATCGCCGCCCTGCCGGAGGGGCTGGATGCGGCGACGCGGGCGGTGTTCGCGGCGGAGGGCGTGGATTTTGTCGCCGCCTCCGGAGATCTGCGGCGAGCGGTGCGGGATTGCCTGAAGGCGAATCTGCCGGAGGGCTGAGGACGCCCGGTCCTAGTCCGGGACCGGGGCGGGGGGAGGCGCCGTCGTGGTCACGACGGTGGTGGTCGTGGTGGTCGAGGTCGTGCTCATCGCCGACCATTCAATGGTGCAGGACGGGCCGCCGACCCATTCACCGGTGCTGGTGTGGCAGGTCGATCGGGTTTCCGCCTGATCCGCCATACGGTCGAGCGAGCCGACGGCGGCGCAGCCGGGGAGGCCGATGAGCGCGGTCAGGACGGCCAGATTACGCGGCGCGATCATGAAACTCTCCCTCGACAACGCCACGAACGATCAACCCAAGCGCGTGCGAAGGCAAGCGCGCTGAACGAAATCGCGCCCCGGCCGCTTGGGTTCGGTGCGGGACGACCTAGATGAGGGCCTCCCCGAAACACCGAAAGGAGCCTTGTCATGGCCTTCACGCTTCCGCCCCTCCCGTACGCCTACGACGCCCTGGAGCCGGCCATCGACAAGGCGACGATGGAGTTCCACCACGACAAGCACCACCAGGCCTATGTCGACAACCTGAACAAGGCGGTTGAGGCGGACCCCAGCCTGCAGGGGCAGTCGCTGGAGCAGTTGTTCGCCAACATGTCGAAACTGCCGAAGGCGGTGCGCAACAACGGCGGCGGGCACTGGAACCACAGCCTGTTCTGGGAGCTGCTGGCCCCCGCGGACAAGGCCGGCGAGCCGTCGGCCGAGCTGGCGGCGGCCATCGACCGCGACCTGGGCGGCATGGACAGGTTCAAGGAGGCGTTCAACACCGCCGGCGCCGGCCAGTTCGGCTCGGGCTGGGCCTGGCTGATCGTCCAGGACGGCAAGCTGAAGGTCACCTCGACGCCGAACCAGGACAATCCGCTGATGGATGTGGCGGACGAGCGGGGTGCCGTGGTGCTGGCCGCCGACGTGTGGGAGCACGCTTACTATCTGAAGTACCAGAACCGCCGGGCCGACTACCTGAAGGCGTTCTGGACGGTGGTGAACTGGAACAAGGCCAACGAGCTGTTCGCGGCGGCGGCCTGAGGCGGGGAAATTCGCGCCCGGCCGGTGGCGCCGGGCGCGAGGGCTCCCAAGTAAGCGTGGCCGCAGACCTTCAGGGAGAGCCCCACGATGACCTTCAACGCCCGTCTCGCCGCCGCCGGCCTGATCCTCGCCGCCATGGTCGCCGGCTGTTCGCAGGAGCCGGCGACGAAGGAACCCGCCGCGGCCCCCGCCGCGCCGGCGGCCAGAGCGGACGTTCACGACTTCCGCGTCGGCGCTCTCGAGGCGACAGCTCTGAAGGACGGCGACCTGGTCTTCCCGGCTTCCGACGGCGAGATGAGCCCGTGGGCGGATACGGCGGAGGTTGTTTCGGTCCTGCGGGGGGCGGGCCGGACCGACGGGCAGGTTCACCTGTCGATCCAGCCGCTGCTGGTGCGCGACGGCGAGCGGCTGGTGCTGATCGACGCCGGCGCCGGGGGGCAGATGGGCACCGAGAACAAGCTGCCGGCTTCCCTGCGGGCCGCGGGGGTCGATCCGGCTCAGGTCACGGATGTGCTGATCTCGCACGCCCATGGCGACCACGTCGGCGGGCTGGTCGGCAAGGACGGTTCGCTCGCCTTCCCCAACGCCGTGATCCGCATGAGCGCAGCCGAGTGGGAATATGCGAAGGCGGGGGCGGCCGAGGCGGGCGCGGGCGCTCTGCTGACGGCGATCACGCCGAAGGTGGAGACGTTCGCACCGGGCGCGCAGGTGACGCCCTCGATCAGGGCGGTGGCCCTGGCGGGGCATACGCCCGGGCACAGCGGCTACGAAATCGTCTCCGGCGACGACCGGCTGCTGTACATCGGCGACGCCATGCACAGCTCGATCGTCTCGGTGGAGCGGCCGGAGCTGGTCAACGGCTGGGACACGGACAGCGCCGCCGGCCTGCGCACCCGGCAAGGGCTGTTGCAGCGCGGCGCGTCGGCCGGGACGCGCATCTACGGCGTCCATTTCCCCTTCCCCGGCCTGGGCGCCTTCCAGCGTCGCGACGACGGCTTCGTCTGGGCGCCCGCGGCCGCTGAGCCGCCGACGCCTTGACTCGGAATGGGGCGGCCGTCATAAGCCCCGCCTTCACGCCGCCGGCTCGCCGCGCTGCGTGATCCATGACGGACGATGCGTGGACCGCCGTTGAGATCGTCCCTCCAGTTGGGGAGGGACCGGGCCGCATCAACATTGAGAGTGACTTATGTCCAAGCGCCACAGCGCCAAATACAAGCTCGACCGGGCCATGGGTGAAAACCTGTGGGGCCGCTCGAAGTCCCCGGTCAACAAGCGTTCGTACGGCCCCGGCCAGCACGGCCAGCGCCGCAAGTCGAAGGTCTCGGACTTCGGCCTGCAGCTGAAGGCCAAGCAGAAGCTGAAGGGCTACTACGGCAACATCACCGAGAAGCAGTTCTCGTCGATCTACGCCGAGGCCACCCGCCGCAAGGGCAACAGCTCCGAGAACCTGATCGGTCTGCTGGAGTCGCGTCTGGACGCCATCGTCTACCGCGCCAAATTCGTTCCGACCGTGTGGGCCGCGCGCCAGTTCGTCAGCCACGGCCACGTGACCGTCGACGGCAAGAAGGTCGACATCGGTTCGTACCGCGTGAAGCCGGGCCAGGTCGTCGAGGTCAAGGAAAAGTCGCGCAACATGGCGCTGGTGCTGGAAGCCCAGCAGTCGTCGGAGCGTGACGTGCCGGACTACCTCGAGCTGGGCGACCGCGGCTTCTCGGTCCGCTACGTCCGCGTGCCGGAACTGGCCGACGTGCCTTTCCCGGTGAAGATGGAGCCGAACCTGGTCGTCGAATACTACTCGTCGTAAGGGCCGGCTCAAGCCAGACCGCAGAAGGGCCCCGGAGCGATCCGGGGCCCTTTTCCGTGGCGCCACGGGTTCCCCTTCCGGGCGAACGGGCGCAAACTGGTCAGGTTCAGGCATTCGGCGCGGGAGGCCGCAGATGAAACGGACCGTCACGCTCGCCGGAGCAACCCTGCTCGCCATGGCCGCGTCGGGTTGCGCCCTCGTCGACCGCTGGACGGGAGGGGCGCCGGCGACGACGGTCGTAGAGGGGCCCGGGCAGGTCGAGCCCGTCCATGCCGCCGCCATCGTCCAGGACCAGGCCGTGTTCTGGGTGAGCTCCAACGGCTGCACGCAGAAGTCGGATCTGCTGCCGGTCGTGCGCCGGGAGGGCGACGCCTCGGTGATCACCCTGCGCCGCCTGAAGGAGGACCGTTGCCTCGAGCCCCGCGATGCGGGGGTCGAGATGCGCTGGAGCTTCCAGGAGATGGGGCTGGCCCCGGGGGCCCGGGTCTCGGTTGAGAACCCTTACCAGTTGCCGCGCGGCTGAGGCTCAGCGCGCCGCGAAGGCGGGCAGCATGTCGGCCGGTATTCGGTGCGGCCGCATGGTCGCAGCGTCGACCAGCACCCATTCGGTGACGCCCTGGGCGCACAAACGGCCCTCGCCATCCTCGATGCGGACGTAGCGGTTGAAGCGCGGGCCCTGCGGCTCGCCGACCCAGGTGCGGGCCTTCACACCCGTCGCGCCGGGCGGCAGCGGGCGGAAATAGTCGATCTCGTGCCGCGTGCCGA
>JAEYUE010000318.1 GCA_023433655.1 Pseudomonadota bacterium
GCCGCCAAGGGCGGTCGCGTGCTGTTCGTCGGCACCAAGCGCCAGGCCGCCGATCCGGTCGCCGAGGCGGCCCAGCGCTGCGCCCAATACTATATGAACAACCGCTGGCTCGGCGGCACCCTGACCAACTGGAAGACGGTCTCGGGCTCGATCGCCCGCCTGCGCGAACTGGACGGCCTGCTGGAGTCGGGCGGCGAAGGCCGCGTCAAGCGCGAACTGCTCAGCCTGCAGCGCGAGCGCGACAAGCTGGAAGCCTCGCTGGGCGGCATCAAGGACATGGGCGGCATCCCCGACATCATGTTCGTGATCGACACCAACAAGGAGGCCATCGCCATCCTTGAGGCCCGCAAGCTGAACATCCCGATCATCGCCATCCTCGACACCAACTCGGATCCGGACGGCATCACCTATCCGATCCCGGGCAACGATGACGCCGCCCGCGCCATCCAGACCTACTGCGACCTGATCGCCGACGCCGTCCTCGACGGCCTGGCCGCCGGCCAGTCGGCCGCCGGCGTCGACCTCGGCGCCTCGGTCAATCCGGAAGAGCCGATGCTGCGCGAGGCCAAGGTCGCCAAGGCTGAGCCCGAAGCCGCCCCGGCCGGAACCGAAGCCGTCGCCGCCGAGATGGAGGCCGCCGCTGAAGCCCCGGCCGTCGCTGACGAAGCCGCCCAGGAAGCAACCTCGGAGGCCAACGACGCCGTCGAAACCGAGCCGGCCCAGGTCTAAGCGACCTCCGCCCTCCCCGACGGCGAACCGAATACGCGGCCGGGCTCATTGGAGCCCGGCCGTTCCCGCATACGCATACCCAAGGAGAACCACCCCATGGCCGAGATCACCGCCGCCCTCGTGATGGAACTGCGCGCCAAGTCCGGCGTCGGCATGATGGACTGCAAGAAGGCGCTTCAGGAAACCGACGGCGACATCAACGCCGCCATCGACTGGCTGCGCGCCAAGGGCCTGTCCAAGGCCGCCAAGAAGGCGGACCGTGTCGCCGCCGAAGGCCTGGTCGCCGTCGCCTCGAAGGAAGTCGGGGCCGGCGAGATCGGCGCCGCCATCGAGTTCAACGCCGAGACCGACTTCGTCGCCCGCAACGAGCTGTTCCAGAACGCCGCCAAGCAGTTCGCCCAGCTGGGCCTCGAGCACGCCACCGTCGAGGGCCTGCACGGCGCTGAACTGGAGTCCGGCGTCACCGTCCAGGACGAGGTCACCCGCCTGATCGCCACCATCGGCGAGAACATGCAGCTGCGCCGCGCCGCCCGCCTGTCGGTCGACGAGGGCGTGGTCGCGTCCTACGTGCACAACGCCGTCTCGCCGGGCGTCGGCCGCATCGGCGTGCTCGTCGCCCTGCACGGCGGCGGCGACAAGGCCGCCCTCCGCGAGCTGGGCCGCAAGATCGCCATGCACGTGGCGGCCACGGCGCCGCTGTCGCTGAACACCGACGACCTCGACCCGGCCGCCATCGAGAAGGAACGTCAGGTCCTGACCGAGAAGGCCCGCGAGGAAGGCCGCCCGGACAACATGATCGAGAAGATCGTCTCGGGTCAGATCGCCAAGTTCCAGAAGGACGTGGTGCTGACCAAGCAGCCGTTCGTCATGAACCCGGATGTGACCATCGAGCAGCTGGTCGCCGACACCGGCAAGGAACTGGGCGCGCCCGGCCTGCACCTGGCCGGCTTCGTCCGCCTCGCCCTCGGCGAAGGCGTCGAGAAGGTCGAGGGCCCGGACTTCGCTTCGGAAGTCGCCTCGATGACGGGCGGAAACTGATCGCTCCATCCCCCGGGATGAGCTGACACGAGGGGTCGGCGGCTTCGGTCGCCGACCCCTTTGTCTTTCCGCTGTCCGCTTCGACGGAACGCCGGGCCTTGTTCGTTGCATCCCCGCCGGGCCAAATGGCCCCGGTTCCGATTCCCAGGGGGTCCCTACATGAAGCGCCTGTTCGCCGCCGTCTCCGTCGCCGCTGTCCTCGCCGCCGCGCCCGCCCTGGCCCAGGCCCCGGACCTCGCGGCCGTCAACCGGATCTACGACCAGGGTTTCAATCACTCCGAGGTGATGCGCACCGCCGCCCACCTGACCGACCGCATCGGCGGCCGCATGACCAATTCGCCGCAGATGCGCGAGGCCGAGGCCTGGACCCAGCAGAAGTTCCGCGAATGGGGCCTGTCAAACGTCCGCGCCGAGGGCTTCGAGTTCGGCCGCGGCTGGTCGGTCGTCCGCTCCGACGTCCGCATGATCGAGCCGCGCCCGCTCGAGTTGCGCGCCATCCCGGTGGCCTGGACGCCCGGCACCAACGGCACGGTCAGCGGCGAGGTGGTGCTGGCCCCGATGAGCCGCGCCGCCGACTTCGACAAGTATCGCGGCAAGCTGGCCGGCAAGATCGTCATGATCTCCGAGGCCACCGACGCCGAGGATCCGACGACGCCCCAGTTCCGGCGCTGGACCGACGAGGAACTGGCGGGACGCACCTCCTACGTCCAGCCGAACCACGCTCCGGTGACGGTGACCGCGGACGGCGCGCGCGAGAGCTTCGCCCTGCAGATGGACCGGTTCCTCAAGGAGGAGGGGGCGCTTGGCTGGGTGCGCATGTCCTATCGCGACGGCGGTCTGCTTCACGGGGCCGGCTACACCTTCCAGGTCGGCTCGACCCCGACCCTGCCGGGCATGGAGCTGGCGGCCGAGGACTACCGCCGGCTGGCCCGCCTGTCCCGCGCCGGCGCCACGCCGAAGCTGGAGATGCTCAGCGAGGTCCGCTTCCACGACGAGGACGTCAACGCCTACAACGTGCTGGCCGACATTCCGGGGACCAGCCGCTCGGGCGAATACGTCATGGCGGGGGCCCACTTCGACAGCTGGGCCGCCGCCGACGGCGCGGTGGACAACGCCGCCGGCACGGCCGTGGTCATGGAGGCGGCGCGCATCCTCAGGGCGAGGAACGTGCGACCCAAACGCGCCATCCGCTTCGCCCTGTGGAACGGCGAGGAGCAGGGCCTGCATGGCTCCCTGGCCTACGTCGACCGCCACCTCGCCACCCGCGCGCCGCTGGGCGACCCGGAGCTCGACGCCCTGCCCAACGGCCGCACCTGGCGCGCCCGCTGGCCGGTCCAGCCGCGCGACGGCTACGACGACCTCGTCGCCTACTTCAACATCGACAACGGCTCGGGCCGTATCCGCGGCATCAGCGCCGAGGGCAACGTCGCCGCCGCCGCCGTGTTCGAGGAGTGGCTCAAGCCGTTCCACAGCCTCGGCGCCGACACCGTCTCGCTGCGGCCCTCGGGCGGCACCGACCACGTCTACATGCAGACCGTGGGCGTGCCTGGCTTCCAGTTCATCCAGGACCCGCTCGACTACGGCAGCCGGCTGCACCACACCTCGATCGACAGCTACGATCACCTGAAGCCCGAGGACCTGCGCCAGGCCGCCGTCGTCCTGGCCGGCCTGCTGCTCGCCGCCGCCAACTCGGACGAGCCCCTGCCGCGCATGCCGCTGCCGACCCGCCCGACGCCGACGGATCCGTTCGTGGACTAGATCCGCGGCATGGACAGGCTGGAGCGCATCCTGACGGCGCCGCTGATGATCATCAGCCAGCTGACGGACGCCTTCGGCCTGATCCTGCTGCTCGTGCCCGCGGCGCTCATCGTTTGGATCGTCGCCCGGCGCCCGGCCTGGGCGGCGGTCTGGCCGATGCTGCTGACCCCGCTGCCGTGGATCGTTCTGATCTTCTGGGCCGCGGCGAACTGGCGGGAAACCGCCCCGCAGACCGGATTTCACGCTGACAGGTGGGGATTGCTTATGCTGGGCGTCACGCTTGCCCTGAGCGTCTGGGCGGTCGTGAGGGCAAGCCGCGTGCGGTGGCCAGCGGCCGGACTCTGCGCGATCAACTTTGGCCTCGCCCTGATCGCCGCCCTGTTCGCGGTGATGATGACGACCGGCGCCTGGCTGTGAGCTAGACTTTCACGCCGGTCAGCTTCCGCGCCAGCATCATCGCCAGCACCACCCAGCCGCCGAACATCAGCCCCTCGAAGGCGCCGGTGGCCAACTGGCTGACGGGGCCGAAGCCGGCCTCTCCGAACACGGCGCCGATCTGGTCGAGGCTCAGCCGCGACTGCGGAAAGCGCTGGGCCAGCAGGTCGAGGCTGCCGCCCATCAGGCGTCCGCCCAGCAGGACGGCGGCCATCCCGGCCGCCGCCGTCGCCAGTCCGCCGGCGGCGAAGCTCGGGGTCAGCCGCACCGGTCCCGGCAGACAGCTGGCCAGCCAGGCCCCCAGTCCGACCGCGGCGCCGATCAGGGCGCCTTCCGCCGCCCCGGTGATCGCCCCCGGCGACTGCCCGAACAGCAGGTTGAAGGCGTCCAGGCCGATCAGCTTGCCCACGGCCCCGGTGACCAGTCCGCCCGTCGCGCCCCCGACGATGCTCCACAGCCAGCGGCGCGTCGGCGCGAAGGCCGCGGTCGCGACGCCGAAGCCGACCCCGGCCCCGGCGATCAGACCGAGCACGAGGCTGAGGCACACCAGGACGAGGAGGACCGACGCCGCCCCGATCCCCGCCTGCAGTGGCTCGGGGGCGGCGCCGAAGCCGTAGAACAGGCCGATGAACACCCCCGCTGCGCCGCCGCCGGCCATGCCGGCTCCGCCCTGGATGCCGAGATTCCGCCAGCCGGTGCGAGTCGCCTTCGCCGTGTCCACCTCCGGGGCGGGGAGGGGGGTGGGCCCCTGTTCCGTCCCGGTCTCCACCGGCGCGATGAAGCGGTAGCCGTGCTTGGGCACCGTCTCGATGAAGCGCGGCCGCCCGGCCTCGTCGCCCAGCTGCCGGCGCAGGGTGCGGATACACTGCGTCAGGGCCTCGTCGGTGACCGGCACACCGCGCCAGACCTCGTCCATGAAGCGGTCCTTGGTCACGAGCCGGCCGGGCTCGCGCACCAGCAGGGCGAGGGCGTCCAGATAGCGGCCGTTCAGCTCGACCGCGGCGCCGTCCCGCCGCAGCTGGCGATCCGCGACGTCGAGGGTGAAGCGTTCGAAGCGGAAGCGGCCGGGCGCCATTGTTCAGCAGGACCTCAGGAGTTGCTCATGCCGCTCACGTGCGCGCCGGGCAGGGTGGAGCCTCACTCATGGACGGGGTCAAGGCAATGGCCATTGCGGGGCGGATGGACGGGGCGTGGTGCAGGGGAGGCGCTCCGCTCGCCGGGACGGCCGCGGCTCCGGACGACCTCCGCCTCGCCCGCCATGCGGTGATCCCCGAGACGCTCGGCGGCCGGACCTGGCGCGGCGCCCTGCTCAACCCGGGCGGCCGGCCCTGCGTCGACGTCCTGGTCCGCATCCGCTTTCATGACCGCGACAGCCGGCCCGTCGGCTCGCCGCTGGTCGCCCGGGCCCGCTGGCTGGAGCCGGGCGCCGTCCTGCATCTGCAGTCGCGCCTGCCGGACGCCGCCGTCGGTCTGCGCATCGAAAGCCTGCGCTGGGTCGGGGGCGGCCGCGCCGGCCGCCTCGAGCCGGGCCCGCCGCTGGCCTTCCGCGAGGGCGCGCGCTGAACGCATCGTCGCGGCGGCCTTCTCCGGAGACGCCAGAACGGCTAAGTCCGCAGCATGATCGGAAGACTGAACCACGTCGGCGTCGCCACCCCCTCGATCGAGGCCGGCGTCGCCCTGTACCGCGACCTGCTGGGGGCGACGAAGGCCCACGAGCCGTTCGACCTGCCGGCCCAAGGCGTGCGGGTCTGCTTCATCGACCTGCCCAACAGCCAGATCGAGCTGATCGAGCCGCTCGGCGAGAACAGCCCGATCCACGG
>JAEYUE010000333.1 GCA_023433655.1 Pseudomonadota bacterium
GCTCCCGACAACACCGCCGGCGTGCATGAGTTCGCCTGGGACGGCGAGGCGACCAGCGGCAACGACGGCCAGGACGGCCAGGTCTACTCGCTGCGGGTCGTCGCCAAGGACGCCGCCGGCGGCGCCGTCGACGCCCAGGTCCTGACCCGCGGACGCATCACCGGCGTCGAGATGTACGACGGCGAGACCTATCTGACGGTCGGCAACTCCATCCTGCCGCTGGCCAGCGTGATCGCGCTGGAGGAAGCGCGGACCGCCGTGACGCCGCCGCCCGCACAGGAAGACGACGGAGGCCTGCTGGCCTCGCTCGCCTCTTCGCTCAACCCCATGAAACTGTTCTCGTAAGGAGCCCCGCGCCATGAGCATCAACAGCGCCCTTCTGGCCGGCGTGTCCGGCCTGACCGCCAACTCCGCCGCCCTGGCGGCGATCTCGCAGAACATCGCGAACGTGAACACGGTCGGCTACAAGCGTACGTCCGCAGAGTTCCAGACCGTGATCAACAGCCAGGTCTCGGGCGCCGGCTACTCCGCCGGCGGTGTCCTGGCGAGCGCCCGGCACTATACCAGCCAGGCGGGCCAGCTGCAGCGGACCACTTCCAACACCGACCTGGGGATCGCGGGTCAGGGCTTCTTTGTGGTCACCGAGAAGGCCGAGAACCTGCAGGTGACCGATGCCCGGCTGTTCACCCGTGCGGGCGCCTTCCGGGTCGACAACCTCGGCTATCTGAAGAACACGGCCGGCCTCTATCTGCAGGGCTGGCCGGTCGACGCCGACGGCAACATCAACGCCGATCCGTCGGACCTCAACCGCCTGCGCACCATCAATGTCGGCTCGGTCGGCGGCACGGCGGAACCGACCACGCGGGTGCAGCTGAACGCCAACCTCCGTTCGAGCCAGGCGATTTCCGCCGAGGCGACCGACGCGGCGGCCACGCCGCCCGGCGCCAACGCCTACGATCCTGTGACCAATTCGATGGCGATGTGGGACCCCGAGACAGGAGCCGGCGTCAAGCCGGACTTCGAACTGACCATTCCGGTGTCCGACTCCAAGGGCGGCCAGCGCACCATCGCCCTGTCCTTCCTGAAGAGCACCACGCCGAACCAGTGGTACGCCGAGATCCGGGCCATCCCGGAGTCCGACGTGGTCACGGGCGCGGGTCTGTCCGACGGCCAGCTGAAGACCGGGCTGGTGGCCTTCACCCAGGACGGCCGCCTCGATGTCGCGGCGATGGAAGCGATGGGCGCCGCCTCCCTGTTCCCGGACCCCGCGGCCGCCACGCTGAGCTTCGGCGCGTCAGACAGCGCCGCTCCGGGCGCCGGCGGGTTCAACTGGGCCGCCGAACTGGGCATCGACGATCAGGTTCTGGCCTTCGACCTGACCGCCTCCGCCGGCGGTCTGACCCAATACGACAGCGCCTCGGTGGTACAGGCCGTCCTCACCAACGGCACCGCCTTCGGCAATCTGTCGGAGGTCAAGATCGACGACACCGGCTTCGTGACCGCCATCTTCGACAACGGGGTGACGCGCCGCATCGCCCAGATCGCCCTGGCGACCTTCCCCAGCCCGGACAATCTGCTGGAATCGACGGGCAACGCCTTCCGGGTCAGCCAGGGGTCCGGCACCTACAATCTGAAGGCCGCCGGCACGGGCGGCGCCGGCACCATCGGCTCTTCGCAGCTGGAGGCGTCGACCGTCGACCTGTCGGCCGAGTTCACCGGCCTGATCACCACACAGCGCGCCTATTCGGCTTCTTCCAAGATTATCACCACTGCCGACGAAATGCTGGCCGAACTCATCAGCATCAAACGGTGATCTTTAAGTAAGGGGTCGTAAACCTCAATGAAATCTTCGTTGAATAATGTGGGCGTGGAGGGAAGGCATTTTAGGCTTTCCTTCACCACGACGCTTAAACGGCCCTTAGCCGCCGACCGCTACGGTTCAAGCCCTGGTGATGGTGGTCAATGAGGCATAAGCCCATGTTGCAAGAGCGACGCCTTAACAAGCAAGGCGAACAGTACGTGGTCGGACCGACGGGCACGCCCCTGACCTTGCACGATCTCCCGCCGGCCAATACGGATCGCTGGGTGATCCGCCGCAAGGCCGAGGTCGTGGCGGCGGTGCGCGGCGGCCTGATCAGCCTCGACGACGCCTTGGCGCGCTATCGCCTGACCGCCGAAGAGTTCCTCGCCTGGCAGAAGGCGATCGACAAGTGGGGCATGCAGGGCCTGCGCACGACGCGCATCCAGCACTACGGCCGCGGCAGCTAGAGAATTCTCCCCGACGAAACGACGGCCGCTCCCGGCGACGGGGGCGGCCGTTGTCGTTTCCGGACGCCGCCGCCTCGAAATCGCACGGCTTTGCTCCTAGATAGCGCGCCATGACCCTCACCGAGGACATCTGCCCGGTTCCGAACATCGCGCCCGCCGATACCGACGCGGCGATCGCCGCCGCGCGCGCGGCCGTCGGCCTGCCGGTCGGGACCCGCGTCGTGGCCGCCATGTCGGGCGGGGTGGATTCCACCGTGGTCGCCGCCCTGCTGCACAAGGCCGGCTACGACGTCGTCGGCGTGACCCTGCAGCTCTACGACCACGGCCAGGCGCTGAAGAAGAAGGGCGCCTGCTGCGCCGGTCAGGACATTCACGATGCCCGGCTGGCGGCGGAGACGATCGGCATCCCCCACTACGTGCTGGACTATGAAAGCCGCTTCCGCGACGCGGTGATCGACCAGTTCGCCGACAGCTATCTGCGCGGCGAGACGCCGGTGCCGTGCATCCGCTGCAACCAGACCGTCAAGTTCCGCGACCTGCTCGACGTCGCCCGCGACCTCGGGGCCGAGGCCATGGCCACCGGCCACTATGTCCGCCGCGCCGTGGCCGCCGACGGCCGCGTGCAGATGCGCAAGGCGATCGACCACTCGCGCGACCAGTCCTACTTCCTGTTCGCCACCACGGCCGAACAGCTGGACTACCTGCGCTTCCCGCTGGCCGATCTGGAGAAGCCGCAGGTGCGCGGCGTGGCGCTCGACCTCGGGCTGCGCATCGCCGCCAAGCCGGACAGCCAGGACATCTGCTTCGTGCCCGAGGGCGACTATCGCAGCCTGATCGACAAGCTGCGCCCCGAGGGCCGCGAGGCGGGCGAGATCGTCCACATGGACGGCCGAGTGCTGGGCGCCCACGCCGGGATCACCGACTACACCATCGGCCAGCGCCGCGGGCTGAACGTCGCCGTGGGCG
>JAEYUE010000027.1 GCA_023433655.1 Pseudomonadota bacterium
GAGCCGCCGATGCCGGGGGCGACGCCGAGGTTGATCTCGGGCTGGCCGAATTTCGCCTTCTCGGAGGCGACGATGAAGTCGCACAGCATGGCCAGTTCGCAGCCGCCGCCGAGGGCGAAGCCGTTGACCGCGGCGATGATCGGCTTGCGGAAGCGGGTGATGCGGTCGTGGCCGAGCGAGAAGAAGTTGGCCTTGTACATGTCGGCGTAGGACTGGTCGGCCATCTCCTTGATGTCGGCGCCGGCGGCGAAGGCCTTGTCGCCCGAGCCGGTGAGGATCAGGCAGCGGACGCTGTCGTCGTGCTCGACGGCGTCGAGGAAGTCGGCGAGGTCCCTGAAGAGGGCGGAGTTGAGGGCGTTCAGCGCCTCGGGCCGGTTCAGGGTGACCACGGCGTAGCCGTCGGCGTGGCGTTCGATCAGCAGGTTGTCGTAGGCGTCGGCCATCGGGATCTCCTCGTCAGGCGGCCTGCATAGCGAGCCGGTCAGCGCGACGGAAGGCCGACCATCTCCGCCAGCTTGAGCACCGTGTTCCAGTTGCGGCCGGTGCCGACGCCGATGAGACGCGGCTGGGCCTTTTCGGCCATCTTGGAGCGGCCGATGCCGTCCGGGTGCCAGAAGAACAGGACGCCCGCGGCTTCCTCGACCTTCTCCCCGCCCGAAGCGAAGCCGCGCAGGGCTTCTACGGCGCCCGGCTTCACGCCGTCCTTCATCACCATGGCCAGCAGCTTGGCCGGGGCCGTTCGGGCCTCGTCCGGGAATGGGTTTGCGGCGATCAGCCCGGCCCATTGGTCCGGGGTGCGGACCATGGCCGCGATCCTGAGGCCGAACCGCTCCTCCATGGCCGCCTCGACCTCCGCCTCGAGCGGTCCCGGGTCGCGATCGCTCTCCACGACCAGATTGCCGCTGGCCAGCAGGGTGCGGGGGTTCTTCAGGCCCATTTCCTCGGCCATGGCGCGCTGCTCGGCGACGGGGGCGCGGACGCCGCCGGTGTTCATGCCGCGGAACAGGATGAGGCGGTGGCTCAAGGCCCCTCGACCTCATAGCCGGCGGCGCGAAGCAGGGTGGGCAGGCCGTCCTCTCCGACCATGTGCGCCGCCCCGGCGACGACCACCACGCGGCCCTCGCTCTCCATCATGCGGGTCAGGGCGGGCATCCAGGCGTGGTTCCGGTCGACCAGCAGGGTCTTGTAGAGGCGTGGGGCCTCGGCCTGCATGGTGCGCATCTCGTCGATGATCGGGCCGATGTCGCCGGCGGCCCAGGCGTTCTCGATCTCGACGTCCAGCTCCTCGCGGTCGAGCGAGTCCAGCACCTCGACCAGGAGGGCCTCGCCCTCGACGTCGCCCATCTCGGCCAGGGCCTGCATCGAGGCGCGCAGCAGCTCCGGCGTGTCGAGCGCCTCCTTGCGCCGGCCCTCGGCCAGCGACTGTTCGAGAATGGTGTCGACGCCGAGATCGTCCTGACGGCCGAGCGCCTCGTCGGCGCCCATGTCCAGCATCAGGGCGGCCACCCACGGCTTCATCATCTGCAGGGAGAGGACGTCGAGGTCCTGGGCGCGGGCGGCCGCCAGAGCCCGGGCGAAGGTCTCGGGCGTCACGACCTCGCTGAGCGGCCGCTCGGCGATCAGGTAGGGGAGGAAGGGCAGGAACATGGCCGTCTCCTCCTCCTCTGTCTCAGGGGTCAGGATCTCGAAGGCGACGAGGTCGGCGGCGTCGAGGGCGACGTCCAGCCGGGCGGTGCGCCATTCAATGCCCGGCGGGAGGGCATGGATGGAGCCGAACAGGACCATCTCCGTGTCGGCGTCGCGGACGACCCAGACCGGCGGATCGGCCCGGGCGGGGGTGAAGGCCAGCCAGCTGGCGGCGAGGATGGCGATCAGGCCGAGACGCATGACATCACTCCGGTGTTCCCGAAGTCGTGACGCAAATCCGGCCGCGGCGCTACCGCCGCTGGCAGGCGGGACACCAGAAGGTCGAACGGCCGGCCTGGACGGCGCGCTTGACCACGCCGGAACAGCCGTCGCGGGCGCAGGGCTGGCCCTCGCGGCCGTAGACGTCGAAGCGGTGCTGGAAATAGCCCTGGCCGCCCTCGGCGTTGGCGAAGTCGCGCAGGGTCGAGCCGCCCGCGGCGATGGCGTCGTTCAGCACATTGCGGACCTCGGCGGCGAGGGTTTCGAGGCGGGGCTTCGAGACCTTGCCGGCCGCCACCAGCGGCGAGATGCGGGCGCGGAACAGGGCCTCGCAGACATAGATGTTGCCGAGGCCGGCGACGATGCGCTGGTCGAGCAGGGTGACCTTGATGTTCTGCGTCTTGCCAACGAAGGCCTCTGCCAGATGGGCGCCGGAGAAGGCGTTGCCGAGCGGCTCGGGGCCGAGGGCGGCGAACCACGGATGGGCCTCGACGGCGTCGGTCGGGATCAGGCCCATGAATCCGAAGCGGCGGGCGTCGGCGAACCCGATCCGGGTCGAGGCCCCCTCCCGGACGGCGCAGAGGCTGACGTGCTCGTGCTTGCCGGCGACGGGGGCGGCTTCCTCGAACTCGCCCAGCTGGGCCCCGTCGAGGGTGAAGCGGCCGGTCATGCCCAGATGGGTGACCCACGTCTCGCCGGTCGACAGGGGCATGAGCAGGTATTTGGCGCGGCGATCGATGCGCTCGACGGTCGCCCCTTCCAGGCGCCCGGCGAACCGCTCGGGGAAGGGGAAGCGCAGGTCGGGCCGGTTCTGCCGCACCCGCGTCAGCCGCGCGCCCTCGAGCACGGGCTGCAGCCCGCGGCGGACGGTCTCGACCTCGGGGAGTTCGGGCATGGGCGGGTCCAGAAAAACGAGTCGACGGAGTCGGCGGAGTCTACATCGCGCGGGTCCGGGAGGGGCCGCGAATTCGGGTCGACAGGGTCGGCAGAGTCGACATCGGCGGGCGAACTGCTTCGCCCGCGTGAGAACGCAGCTCCTCGACGGAGCCGCGGGGATGGATTGTCAAAGACCGGGCGGCCAGTCTGCACCACGCCGGCCCTCAGGCGGACAAATCAGGTCGAGAAACGGCCAAGGCCTTGATCCCGCAGACTTTCAGCGCCCCTGTCGGACTATAATTCCGCGAATGGCCAGCAGGCGGGCGGGGGCCTACATGGGGCGGGCCCCGGTCGGCCGGCGATGACGGATTGCCGAGTTCGCGGTTCTCGGTTTACCTCCGCCGGAGAGAGGGAGAGGCTCCATGACCGACACCGCCGCCGCGGGGGCGCCGAGCGCCGGCCGCCGCATCGAACTGACGCTTCGCGCCCTGGTGCTGGGCTGCCTGCTGGCGGTGATCTTCACCGCCGCCAACACCTATCTGGGGCTGCTGGTCGGCCTGACCTTCGCCTCCGCCATTCCGGCGGCGGTGATCTCCATGGCCGTGCTGCGGGGCTTCCGTACCTCGACCATCTGGGAGAATATGACGGTGCAGACGGTCGCCTCGGTCGGCGGCTCGATGAGCGCCATCATCTTCGTCCTGCCCGGTCTGGTGATGATCGGCTGGTGGCTGGAGTTCCCGTTCTGGGAGTCGGTGCTGATCTGCACCCTCGGCGGCATCCTGGGCGTGACCTTCTCCATCCCGTTGCGCCGCGCCCTGGTGGTCAACAGCGACCTGCCCTACCCGGAAGGCCGCGCCGCGGCCGAGGTGCTGAAGGTCGGCTCGCGCGGCGCCGAACAGTCCGAGAGCGCGGTGCGCGAGAACAAGGCGGGCCTGTGGGTGGTGGTGACCGGGGCCATCGTCTCGGCGGCCTACGCCATCGGCGTGGCGGCGCGGCTCTTCGCGGCCGAGGCGGCGCGCTTCATCAAGCTGCCGGCGGCGCTGGGCGGCGGGGCTACCGGCATCGGCTTCGGCATGCAGTTCGCCCTGCTGGGCGCCGGCCACCTGATCGGCCTGACCGTCGGGCTGGCGCAGCTGTTCGGCCTGATCCTCGCCTGGTGCATCGCCGTGCCCATCCTGACCTCGCCCGACACCGTCGCCTGGCTGACCGCCAACGGCATTCCTTCGGTGGCCGCAGGGCTGCCCGCGGGCGCGCCGGCGGAAGAGCTGGCCGGCACGGTGTGGGGACAGGAAGTCCGCTTCATGGGCGCCGGGGTGATCGGCGTCGCCGCCATCTGGACGCTGATGAAGCTGGCCGGGCCGCTGGTCGGCGGCCTGACCTCGGCGCTGGCGGCGCAGTCGCGGCGCAAGGGCGGCGAGGCGCTGGCCCGGGTCGAACAGGACATCCCGATCAACCTCGTGGGCGCCATTTCGGTGGCCTGCCTGGTCGGCATCGCCGGCCTGCTGGCGTGGTTCGCCCAGAGCTCGCCGGCGCTGGCCGGATCGACCTGGCTGCTGGTCGGCGGCGGTTTGGTCTATGTGGTGGTCATCGGCTTCGCGGTGGCGGCGATCTGCGGCTACATGGCCGGCCTGATCGGTTCGTCGAACAGCCCGGTGTCGGGCGTCGGCATCCTCGCCATCGTCATCGCCTCGGTGCTGATGCTGGGCGTGCTGGCCCTGGCCGGCCTTCCGGCCGATCCGTCGATCATCGCCTTCGCCCTGATCGTCACGGCGGTGGTGTTCGCCGTGGCGGTGATCGCCAATGACAACCTGCAGGACCTGAAGACGGCCCAGCTGGTCGAGGCGACGCCATGGCGGCAGCAGGCCGCCCTGATCGTCGGCGTCGGCGCCGGCGCGCTGGTCATCCCGCTGATCCTCAACCTGCTCAACCAGGCCTTCGGCTTCGAGGGCGGGCCGCCGGCCATCGCCGAGAACGCCACGACCCTGGCCGCCCCGCAGGCGACGCTGATCTCGGCGCTGGCGCGCGGCGTCATCGGCGGCGACCTGCGCTGGGACCTGATCGGCGTCGGCGGCGCCATCGGGGTGGCGATCATCCTCCTCGACGAGTTGCTCACCCGGGCCAGCAACGGCCGCATCAAGCTGCCGCCGCTGGCCGTGGGCATCGGCTTCTACCTGCCGGCGGCGGTGACCACGATGCTGGTCGTCGGCGCGGTGGCCGGGTGGATCTACGAGAAGGGCCTGAAGGGCAGACCTTTCGAGGCGGTAGGCCGCCGCATGGGCGTCCTGCTGGCCTCCGGCCTGATCGTCGGCGAAAGCCTGTTCGGCGTGTTCAACGCCGGGGTGATCGTGGCCACCAAGGACGGGGAGTGGGCCGTGCTGATGGGCGACAACTGGCCGGCGATGATGGCGGGCATCTTCGCTTTCGCCGGAGCAACGCTCCTCATGTATCTGTGGGTGCGGGGCCGGTCGGCGAAGGTCTGATCCCGCCCTCAGCCCGCCGCTTTCGGCGGCTAGAAGCCGTTCTGACGCCAGTGCGTGCCCGTCGCGCACTGGCGTTTCGCCGTTCGCGCCTGTAAGAGGCGCGCCTTTCCAGCAATCACGCCCCTTTCCGAAGCGGCGCGGACCCCTCCGCGACCGAACACAGTCCGCCCGAGCCCGAAATGAACCTGCGCAACGTCGCCATCATCGCCCACGTCGACCACGGCAAGACCACGCTGGTGGACCA